>NZ_AJQF01000331.1:0-6593 GCF_000261705.1 Bradyrhizobium genomosp. III
GCGCTGGTGAGGTTGAGCTCAGGCATGGATGGCTCCTGATGTCGAGGCAAAGGGAGAGGCCGGCAGGGCGGGCAGGCGCGCGGGCGTCCCGGCGGCGGCGAGGGTCAGCGCGCGCACGACGATGCGGCGCGCGAGCTCGATCTTGAAGGCGTTGTCGCCGGACGGCTTTGCGTCGGTAAGCGCACGCCAGGCGGCTTCCTGGAAGGCGTCGGCCGTGGGCGCGACGCTCGTGAGAACGTCCTCCGCAGCGCGGGCGCGCCAAGGCTTTGCGGCGACACCGCCAAGTGCGAGCCGCGCTTCGGCGATCCTGCCGTTCTCGATCCGCAACGCAGCCGCGGCCGAGACCACCGCGAAGGCGTAGGAGGTGCGCTCGCGAACCTTGAGGTAGCGCGCATGCGAGGCAAATTCGCGCGCCATCGGCGGCAGGCGCACCGCAACGATGAGATCGCCGGGCTCGAGCGCGGACTCGCGCTCGGGCGTATCGCCGGGCAGGCGATGTAGTTCGTCGAGCGCGATCTCGCGCCGGCCGCCCCGGCCCTCGATCTCGACGACCGCACCGAGCGCGACCAGCGGCACGCAGAAATCGGAGGGATGCGTGGCGATGCAGCTCTCGCTCCAGCCGAGCACCGCGTGGGTGCGGTTCTCGCCGCCGCGGGCGTCGCAGCCGCTGCCGGCCTCGCGCTTGTTGCAGCGGCTGGCAGTGTCGTAAAAATACGCGCAGCGCGTCCGTTGCAAGAGATTGCCGCCGACGGTCGCGGCATTGCGCAGCTGCGCGGATGCGCCGGAGAGCAGCGCTTCGACGACGGCCGGATAGGACCTCGCGAAGTCCGCATCATGCGCGAGATCGGCGTTGCTCACCAGGGCGCCGACGCGCAGGCCGCCATCGGCGAGGCGCTCGATGCCGTCGAGCCCTTCGAGATGCGTGACGTCGACGAGACGATCCGGACGGCTGACGCCGCCTTTCATCAAATCGAGCAGATTGGTGCCGGCGGCGAGATAGACGGCGCCGGGCTGGGCCGCCGCGGCAACGGCCTCGGTGACGGTGGTCGGCCTGACATAATCGAACGGTTTCATGCGGAGCGCCTCTGTTTGGTTTCGTCAGCGCGTCCTTGCGCGTCGAGCACGGCATCGACGATGCCGGCATAGGCGCCGCAGCGGCACAGATTGCCGCTCATGCATTCGCGGATGCGTTCGGGATCGTTGCCGGCCTGCGCTTCCTGCATCATGCCGATCGCGCTCATGATCTGGCCGGGCGTGCAGAAGCCGCACTGAAAGCCGTCATGGGCGATGAAGGCGGCCTGCACCGGATGCAGCTGGTCGCCGCGCGCAACGCCCTCGATGGTGAGGATATCGGCTCCGTCATGACTGACCGCGAGCGCGAGGCACGAGTTGATACGCTTGCCGTCGACCAGAATTGTGCAGGCGCCGCACTGGCCGCGGTCGCATCCCTTCTTGGTTCCGGTGAGATGGAGGCGCTCACGCAAGAGATCGAGCAGCGTGACGCGCGGATCGTCGAGGACGAAGTCGCGCCGCGCACCGTTCACGGTGAGGCTGATGGAGTGGTTCATACAAGGCTCCGATCAGATTTGGACATGAGTGATCGCGCAGCGCGCCACCGCCGTGGCCGCCGTCGATCTACGTTGACGCGGGCAGAAGCCGGCCAACATCCAGGCGAAGATACGGAGGCTCCCTCCGCTTAACAAGGGCCGGTGGAAAAATATTGGAATTGGTCAAAAGCCCATGCGCCACCAACGCGATGCAGCCCGGCAAGGGTTCAACAAGGGTTCAATCTAACCAATTCGTGATCTACATTGCCCGATATGGACGACCACAGCGACCAGACCCGGAAGCCCCGCGCCGATGCCGTGCGCAATCGCGAGCGCGTGCTCGAAGCCGCCAAGGCCGTTTTCAACGCGGGCGGCCCGGAAGCGAGCCTGGAGGCCGTGGCCAAGCGCGCCGGCGTCGGCATCGGCACGCTCTATCGGCATTTTCCGACGCGCGAGGATCTGTTCGAGGCCGTGTACCGACGCGAGGTCGAGCAGCTCAGCGAGCTTGCCGAACAGTTGAAGAGCGCCAAGGATCCGGTCGAGGCGCTGCGGCGCTGGCTGCAATCCGCCGTCGAATTCGTCGCCACGAAAAAAGGCATGCTGGCCGCGCTGGCGCTGGCGTATCAGAGCTCGTCGGAACTTGCCGTTTTCTCGATGGACCGGCTGACCAAGGCGATCGGCTCGCTGCTCGAGCGCGCGGTCGCGGCCGGCCAGATGCGCGCCGATATCAGCCCGGAGGACCTGCTGCGGGCGTTTTTCGGGATGTGCTACATGCACGATCAGCGGGGGTGGCAATCCTCGGTGCTGCGCCTGCTCGACGTGTTCGTCGACGGGCTGCGGGTGCAATCCGCTGCCAAGACCAGGGCGCGCGTGGCCAAGCCAGCGAAGCCGGCGGTGAAACGGAAGCGATAGCGCGCCCGTATTTCCCTGAGGTCATGCTAGGATCAGCATTGCCGGGATTTCAACGCGGAGCCTGTCATGCGCATTGCCGCCTTGCTGGTCGCTATCAGCATTATCTTCAGCTCCACCGCAGCCTTTGCCGACGATATTGCCTCGGCGCAGGGCGTCATCCGCGCCCAGGAGCAGGCTTTTGCGCGCGACGATGCGGCCGCGGCCTATTCCCACGCCGCGCCGGCGATCAAGGAGATCTTCCCCGCACCTGGCGCCTTCATGTCGATGGTGCAAAGCGGTTATGCGCCGGTCTACCGGCACAAGAGTTTCGAGTTCGGAGACAGCAAGAGCGAAGGCGGCTGGATCGCACAGCGCGTTCATATCATCGACGCCAATGGCGAGGCGTGGGAGGCCCTGTACACGCTCGAGCAGCAGGCGGACGGCAGCTACAAGATCACCGGCTGCTCGCTGCTGAAGGCGGGACAGGCGGCTTAGGTTGCAAAGCCCGGTCCGGTCCTGGCCGACTTCATCCGCGAGCGGATCAGCAGCGTCAGGACGATGCCGATATTGAGCGCGTTCCACGCCACACCGTTCGCGAACGCCGCGGCGTAGGAACCGGTCGCATCGAAGATGATGCCCGACACCCAGCCGCCGAAGGACATGCCGAACACCGAGGCGAAGATCACGATGCCGACGCGCGTTGCGGCTTCGCTCGCCGGCATCGCCTCGCGCACGATGATGGCGTAGCTCGGCACGATGCCGCCCTGGAACAGGCCGAACATCGCGGAGATGAGATAGAGCGAGGCGAGGCTGTCGAAGAACAGATAGAACACCAGCGCGAATCCCTGCGCCAGCGATCCCACCAGCAGCGTGCGGATGCCGCCGATCTTGTCGGCGAGGAAGCCCGAGCCGATCCGGCTGACGATGCCGCAGGCCATCATCAGCGACAGCATCTCGGCGCCGCGGGCCACGCCGTAGCCGAGATCGCCGCAATAGGCGACGATATGCACCTGCGGCATCGCCATGGCGACACAGCAGGAAATGCTGGCGATCGAGAGCAGCACCGTCAGCGTGTTGGTCGACAGCTTGAGATCGACGCGCGGCGGCGGCGCATTGGCGTGGTCGTGGACCTTGTCGTGACCTATCTGCGCGCGCAGGACCAGCACGAGGATCGTCATCAGGCTGACGCAGACGAGCCCGATGCCGATATGAGTGTAGCGCCAGCCAACCTCCTGCATGCCCCAGTTCACGATCGGGGGCCACATCGTTCCCGCGAAATAATTGCCGCTCGCGACGATGGTCACGGCGAGGCCGCGATAGCGCTCGAACCAGTGCGAAGCCTCCGCCATCAGTGGCGCGAAGGTCGCCGACGTTCCGAGCCCAATCAGAAAATAGGCTGCCACGAACTGCCAGAGTTGTCCGGACAGCCCCGCGAGCACATTGGCAACGCCGAGGAAGGCGATGCTGATCGCCATTGCCGGCACGATGCCGAACCGGTCGGTGATCTTGCCGGCGATCACGCCGCCGAGCCCGAAGCCGAACATCATGAGGGTGAAGGCCAGCGACACCGCGCCGCGGGTGGCGGAGAATTCGGTCTGCACCGCGGGAAGCATCACCACGATCGCCCACATGCCGACGCCACCGATCGAGCCGATCACCAGCGCAAGCACAAGCCGTATCCAGGCCTGACGGGAATCAGGGCTGAATGTTCCAGGCGTTTGTCCGGAGTGATTTGGCGCGTGCACGGGGCGGAACATGGCCCGCGGATCGTCACAGGGTCAAGCATCGTGGCGCGATATTGGGCATGCGCGGTGCACTGCGGTAAGAAGCAGCTTGGCGAACGCGCGATTTGCCATTAGTTTGCAATCCGCGTGAGCAAATCGCCGCGCGAAAGCATGTCGGCGGAATGTTGCTGCGATTGACACGATCGATGCGGATCAAGGTGGGACGCTTCATTGCCCTCGCCTATCTGTTTTGCGTGCTCGCGCCGGCGGCAAGCCTCGCCTGGGGCAGCGGCCCGGCGCCGTGTCTCGATGAGACCTTGCTGGCCGATCTCGCACCGGTGCATCAGCAGATGCCGGGCGGTCACATGCACGACGGCAGCTCGCACGATCACGCGGCGGCACACGCGCATCACCAGGCCGCTGCGCAGGACGCGCCCGCTTCTTCGCATCATCATGGCGGCAAGGGCACGGCCGGACCGTGCTGCGCGATGATGTGCATCAGCGCGCTGCCGGCCGATCTGCCTGGCTTCGCCAAGCCGGTTCAGCCCGTCTCCGCCTGTGCCCCCGAGATCGTGGCCAGCCTGCACAGCACGGCGCCGCCCCTGCACTACCGCCCTCCCATCGCCTGATCTGACACGACGATTTCGGGCCGAGCGCGCGTTTGCGCGCGCGGACCTGTGGTCTTTCAGATCAGGGATGAAGCATGCTGACGCTTTCCGTGGCGACGTCCGCCGCCGCATCTACGGCGCGAGGACGACACTTTCGATTCCATTGGCCGTTGCTGGCCGCACTTGCGCTGGCGCTGTCCGGCTGCATGCCGGCAACGACGCAAGTCGCCGGCGCCGATCCCGCTGATCCCTCGGCGAAGGTCGCGCCTGTCGGCTATGGGTCGACCATTGCGCCCTACACCAGCCTGCGGCCTGCAGCGCCGGCGCCATGGCGCGACCGCAACGAGGCCGTGACGCCGCAGCCGAAGCAAGACCGGTAGGAGCGCGCCATGACACATCAATTCGCGCGAGGCCTGCTCGTTCTCGCCACGCTCAGCCTTTGCGCACCCGGTCTTGCCGGCTGCGCCGCGTTCTCGCCCGACAGCGGCATGAGCGCGGTCTCCGAGCTGACGAGCCAGACCATCAACAAGGATGTCGCCTTCGTTCGCACGCCCGAGGGAGCGGGCGTGGTCGACGCGCGCGTTCGCCAATTATTGTCGCGGACGCTCGGCGTGGACGCCGCCGTTCAGGTCGCACTGCTCAACAACAAGGGATTGCAAGCCGTCTATAACGAGCTGGCGCTGGCCGAGACCGATCTGGTCGAGCAGAGCCTGCCGTCCAATCCCGTGTTCTCGATCTCGCGGATCTCAGGCAACGGCGCCAGCGAGATCGAGCGCCAGGTGGTCGGCGACATCCTAGCGCTCGCCACCCTGCCGTTCCGCTCCGACATTGCCCGCGACCGGTTCCGCCAGGCGCAGTTGCGCGCGGCGCTGGCGACGTTGCGGCTCGCCGCCGACGTCCGCGGCACCTACGTGCGTGCTGTCGCCGGCAACGAGATGGTGGCGCTGCTGACGGATGCGAAGGCGACGGCGGAATCGACCGCACAGCTCGCGGTCAAGCTCGGCGAGACCGGCTCGCTCAACAAGCTCGACCAGGCCCGCGAGCAGGTGTTTTACGCCGAGACCACCGCCGACCTCGCCACCGCGCGCCAGGCTGCGGCGAGTGCGCGCGAAAGGCTCGCGCGGCTGATGGGATTGTGGGACGTCGGCCTCGACTTCCGTCTGCCCAATCAATTGCCGCCGCTGCCGCGCCGGCCGCAGGCACTGCCCTTGATCGAGGCCGATGCGGTGGCCCATCGCATCGATCTACAGATCGCCCGACTGGATCTGACGGCGCTGGCGAAATCGCTGAACCTCACGGAGGCGACGCGCTTCGTAACCCTGCTCGATCTCGCCGGCATCTCCCGCCGCACCAGGGATCCCGAAGGCGCGCCCTTCCGCGAACGCGGATTCGACGTGCAGTTCCAGATCCCGATCTTCGACGGCGGCGAAGTCCGCGTGCGACAGGCGGCCGAGACTTACAATCTCGCCTTCAACCGCCTGACCGAGCGCGCCGTCAACGTGCGCTCGGAGGCACGCGATGCTTATCGTATCTATCGCTCGGCTTACGACGTCGCCAGCCACTACCAGCGCGAGATCATCCCGTTGCGTAAGATCATCACCGAGGAGATGCAGCTCCGCTTCTCCAGCATGCAGGTCGATATCTTTGCGCTGCTCACCGAGGCACGACAGCGTCTGGCCTCGCTGCGCGGCGCGATCGATGCCCGGCAACGTTTCTTCCTCGCCCAGTCCGACCTGCAGACCGCCGTCAATGGCGGCGGCGCGCCTGCTGCGGGCGGCGACACTTCAACCACCATCGCCGCGGCAGCGCCTGCCGATGGCGGG
>NZ_AJQF01000332.1:0-2769 GCF_000261705.1 Bradyrhizobium genomosp. III
CGGCATGTTTTCCCGCAGAGGATTTTTGGGCACCGCCGCGCTCGTCGGCGCATCCGCGGTCCAGGGCCGCGTGCAGGCGGCATCGATCCCGGAAGCTGCGCACATGGACAAGGTGGTGATGCAGCCGCCGCTGCATCCCGTCAGCGGGCCCGACTATCGCCCCGTCGTCACGCTGAACGGCTGGTCGCTGCCGTTTCGCATGAACGGCGACTGGAAGGAATTCCATCTCGTCGCCGAGCCCGTGGTGCGCGAATTCGCCGAGGGCATGAAGGTGAATCTGTGGGGCTACAACGGCCAGTCGCCGGGCCCGACGATCGAGGCGGTCGAGGGCGACAAGGTCCGCATCTTCGTCACCAACCGCCTGCCCGAATACACCACCGTGCACTGGCACGGCATGATCATTCCGAGCGGCATGGACGGCGTCGGCGGGCTGACCCAGCCGCACATCCAGCCGGGCAAGACCTTCGTCTACGAGTTCGAGATGAGGAAGAGCGGGACCTTCATGTACCACCCGCATTCCGACGAGATGGTGCAGATGGCGATGGGCATGATGGGCATGGTCGTCGTGCATCCGCGCGATCCGAACTTCCGGCCGGTCGACCGCGACTTCGTCTTTGTGATGAGCACCTATCGCGTCGATCCCGGCACCTATCTGCCGCAGGTCAACGAGATGACCGACTTCAACATGTGGACCTGGAATGCGCGGGTGTTTCCCGGCATCGATCCGCTGCCGGTCAGGCTCGGCGACAAGGTGCGCGTGCGGATCGGCAATCTCAGCATGACCAACCATCCGATCCATCTGCACGGCCACAGCTTCGCGGTGACCTGCACCGATGGCGGCTGGATTCCGGAGAGCGCGCAATATCCGGAGACGACGACCGACGTGCCGGTCGGCGCCGTGCGCGTGTTCGACGTGCTCGCCGACAATCCCGGCGACTGGGCGTTCCATTGCCACAAGTCGCATCACACCATGAACGCCATGGGACACGCGGTGCGCAATTTGATCGGCGTGTCGCGCAAGGACCTCGCCAAGGCGGTCGGCAAGCTCGCGCCTGACAGCATGGCGATGGGCTCGACCGGCATGGCGATGGGCAACATGGAGATGCCCGCGCCCGACAACACGCTGCCGATGATGACCGGCACCGGCCAGTTCGGCCCGATCGAGATGGGCGGCATGTTCACGGTAATGAAGATCCGCGAGGACCTCGCACGCGACGATTATCGCGATCCGGGCCCGTACAAGTTTCCGCAAGGCACCGTCGCCTACGAGGTCGAGGCGCCCGATGCGGCACCAGTGCGGCAGCCGGGCAAGCCGACGCACAAGATGAAGATGTGAGCGTTTCGATGAACCACCAACTGGAGACAACGATGAAGACGATCAAACTCGGCCTCGCGCTGGCGGCGCTTTTGACCGCGCCGGTCCTTGCTCACGACAAGCACGGTCACGCGAGTTTTTCGGCCGGCGAGCCCGGCAATCCGAACAAGCCCGCGCGCACCATCGAGATCCTGCTGAACGAGATGGACTACGCGCCTGCCAAAATCGAGGTCAAGCGCGGCGAACAGGTCCGCTTCGTGCTGCGCAATGTCGGCAAGGAAGACCACGAATTCCTGCTCGCCACGCCCAAGGAGAATCTCGCGCATGCCATGGAGATGAAGAAGCATCCGCACATGGAACACGACGATCCCAACGGTGTCAGGCTCGCACCGAACAAGACGGCCGAGATCCTCTGGAAGTTCAGCAAGGCCGGCACGTTCGAATTTTCGTGCCTCATTCCCGACCATCGCGACTACGGCATGGTCGGCCACGTCACCGTGAAGTAGCGACAAGGAGCCTCCCATGAACCGCATCATCCGCATTGCCGCAGCGCTGACGCTGGCTGTCGGCCTTACCACTGCTGCCCTCGCCGCCGAAGGCGCCGCGATCAGCGGCGAGGTCAAGAAGGTCGACGAAGGCGCCGGCAAGATCACGCTCAAGCATGGGCCGGCCAAGAGCCTCGGCATGGAGGACCCCATGACCATGGTCTACCGCGTCAAGGATGCGGCGATGCTCAAGCAGGTGAAGGTCGGCGACAAGGTCACCTTCGAGGCCGAGGAGGCGGCGTCGGGGTATACGGTGACCAAGATCGACAAGGCGAAGTAGGGGTTGCCCGGTCATTCCGGGGCGCGCGCAGCGCGAACCCGGAATGACGACCTTGGCTCCCGAAACACCCCGGTCCGCCCCTCTCCCACCCCCGCGTTAACCCTTTGCTAACCATACACCCGGCAAGAATTGCCGGGTGAAGTCGAGTGTCGTCAGCCGCGTAGAACGGGAGCTCCCGTGGACGCCAGTGCGGTGCCTCACTTTCGGAACGGCGGCCCTTCGGCCGCCGCGCAGACATTTGGGGCGCGCGGACGGCAGTCGCGCGGGGAGGCAGCTACCATGGTCGACGTCACCGCGGGACAGGGCGTAGGCAGCGCAAGGCCCTCGATTCCCTCCCTCAACGAGATCGTCAACGTCCTCAAGCGCGGCGACATCGCGCTGGCGCTCGGCATCCTCACCATCCTGGTGGTGCTGATCCTGCCGCTGCCCGCGATCGTGCTGGACCTGTTCCTGGCGATCTCGATCACGCTCTCGATCCTGATCCTGATGACCTCGCTGTTCATCCAGACACCGCTGGAATTCTCGGCCTTCCCGACCATCCTGCTGATCTCGACCATGCTGCGCCTGTCGCTCAACATGGCCTCGACCCGGCTGATCCTGTCGCACGGACACGAGGGCACGGCGGCCGC
>NZ_AJQF01000333.1:0-11677 GCF_000261705.1 Bradyrhizobium genomosp. III
AGCTTCGTGATGGGCGGCAATTTCGTCATCGGCATCATCGTCTTCGCCATCCTGATCATCGTCAATTTCGTCGTCATCACCAAGGGTTCGGGCCGTATCGCCGAGGTTGCCGCCCGCTTCCACCTCGACGCCATGCCCGGCAAGCAGATGGCGATCGACGCCGACCTCGGCGCCGGCCTGATCGACGAAAAGGTCGCCAAGCACCGCCGCAAGGAGCTGGAGGACGAGAGCGGCTTCTTCGGCGCCATGGACGGTGCCTCCAAATTCGTCCGCGGCGATGCCATCGCCGGCCTGTTGATCGTCTTCATCAACGTCGTCGGCGGCATGATCATCGGCGTGGCGCAGCAGGGCATGTCCTTTGCCGATGCGGGGCGCAGCTACACGCTGCTGACCGTCGGTGACGGCCTCGTCACCCAGGTGCCGGCGCTGATCGTCTCGACCGCGGCCGGCCTGCTCGTCTCCAAGGCCGGCGTCTCCGGCGCCGCCGACAAGGCGCTGATGAAGCAGTTCTCCGGCTATCCGCAGGCGCTCGCGATGTCCTCGGCGGTCATGCTGGTGCTGGCGGCCCTGCCGGGCATCCCGACCCTCCCCTTCCTGGCGCTCGGCACCGGCGCCGGTGCGCTCGCCTGGCACGCCCGCAACCGCAATCGGGTGACGGCCAAGGCCGAGGAAGCCGCCATGGCCGCACCCGCTGCGGGAACGCCGGGTGCGGCGGGCACGGCGGCGGCCGAAGAGCCGATCTCGGCGGCGCTCAAGATCGACGACCTCAAGATCGAGCTCGGCTATGCGCTGCTGCCGCTGGTCAACGGCCCCGACGGCACCGACCGCCTCACCGAGCAGATCAAGGCGCTGCGCCGTTCGCTCGCGATCGAGATGGGTTTTGTGATGCCGGCGGTGCGCATCCTCGACAACGTCCAGCTCGAGGCCAACACCTACATCATCAAGATCAAGGAGGTCGACGCCGGCACCGGCAAGATCTGGCCGAACCAGTTCATGGTGATGGACCCCGGCGGCAGCCAGGTGCAGGTGCCCGGCATCCACACCACCGAGCCGACCTTCGGCCTGCCCGCGACCTGGGTCGACGCCAGCCTCAAGGAGGAGGCCTCGCTCAAGGGCTACACCGTCGTCGACGCCGCGACCGTGCTCTCGACCCATCTCACCGAGCTGCTCAAGGCCAACATGTCGGACCTGCTCTCCTACGGCGAGGTGCAGAAGCTGCTCAAGGAGCTGCCGAAGGAGCAGGGCGAGCTGGTCAAGGACATCGTGCCGGGACAGGTCACGGTCTCCGGCATCCAGCGCGTGCTGCAGCTGCTGCTCGCCGAGCGCATCTCGATCCGCGATCTCTCCACCATCCTCGAAGGCATCGCCGACTCGCTCGCCTTCTCGCGCAATCCCGCCACCATGGTCGAGCATGTCCGGGCCCGCCTGGCGCGGCAGATCTGCGCGCAGAACACCTCCTATGCCGGCTATCTGCCGCTGATCGCGCTGTCGGCGCGGTGGGAGCAGGCCTTTGCCGAATCCATCATCGGCCAGGGCGAAGAGCGCAGCCTTGCGATGCAGCCCTCGAAATTGTCGGAGTTCATGACCGGCGTGCGCGAGGCGTTCGAGCGCGCCGCCCGCGAAGGCGAGGCGCCGGTGCTGGTCACCTCTGCGGCAATTCGTCCCTTCGTCCGGTCCCTGGTTGAGCGGTTCCGGGCCCAGACGACGGTGCTGTCGCAGGCCGAGATCCACCCCAGGGCGAGATTGAAAACTGTCGGAAGCATCTGATTTGCCTTAAGAAGCCGTGTGTTTTTCGGCCACAGGCAAATGGTTTCTGAGTTCCTGGCGCCTTGTGGACCAAACCTCGACAAGGCGCCTGACAGGCACATTACAGCTTTGAAATAATTGCAAAAATGCACGATCAAGGGTCGCTTTTGATCGCGATCTTTCACGTCCTGTCACGCTCTTGTGATGGCCTCTTGGGAACGAATCCCCCCAATACTAGGTTGTTGGGCACCGGAAGCATGAACCTGCCTGAAACGGCCGGCGACTACTTCGGGTAGATGGCGGCAGGAGGCTTCCATGAACCACTCGATCTACAGCGCAGATCGCGCGACCCATTTGAAAGTCGTGGTCGTTGCCCTCGTCGCAGGGATCGCGGTGGCGGGCCTCGGCATCACGGCACGCACGGGTTCGGACGAAGGTCTGACCCAGACCGCCCGCGTCATCAAGGCCGACAAGCCGGTTGTTATCACCAGCGCGAATGCATCCCTCGTTCGCTAAGGAGATCTGACGAGTTTTTTGAATTCACGCGGCTCTTTACCAGCCCCCCAAAGTCGCCACGTGGATATGTAGACGACCCCAACCCCAAGTCGACTACAGAAAGCGCCCGCCCCCCACGGGCGCTTTCTCATGTCTGGGGGTGTGATTGCAGGCGCGCTCGCCAAATTCATCAAACACACGACTGTCTCCTCTCGTGTTCCGGACGCGCTGCAACGCGATTTCAGCACCCGCCTCACTCCGTCATTCCCGGCCCGCGTAGGATGGGTTGAGCGCAGCGATACCCATCATCTGCCCTCTCCTCTTTCACCGTATTCGTGTGCATCCTCCGAACGATCGCCGGCCCAGTCGACCGGATAATTGCCAAGCCTCACATGGCGATGAAACGAGGACCATGCCCAGTCGCATACGCGCGGGACCAGCCCATGCTTGACCGGATTGATGTGGACGTAGTCGACATGGCGCACGAAATCGCCTTCATCGCGTATGGCATGCTCCCAATAGCGGCGCTGCCAGATTCCGCGTTCGCCCCTTGCGGCGCGGCTCGATGATATTCGTTCACCGCGCTCGACGCCGCGAGAAAATGCTGACTTGACCAGTCGCCAGCGTGTTGCGAAATCGGAATCGCCTTCGGGTAACGACCATACCGCATGGAGATGATCGGGCAGCACAACGACGGCGTCGATCGTGAAGGGATGACGTCGGCGTGTTTCGCGGAAGGCCGCGCGCAAGATCTCGACATGGTCCGTCAGCAGGGAAAGCCTGCGCTCCGCCAGATTGACGGTAAAGAAGAAGCTGCCTCCCGGGACGAAGTTGCGACGATAATTTGTCATCATGAATTGGCCGAGAAGAAAGTGATGGGTTTCGCAAGGGCTCAACCCATCCTACGGGCTCAGCAAGACTTGTTCACTTTTTCCTGAGCTGGACCTTTTGAAGCCAACTGCAACTCCCGCCGGTCCCGAATATCAAAATGCTCGAATCGGAATGCGGGAGCATGAACGAGGCACGCCCATTCGATCCGTCGCACACTCGCTCTACCGTATTGGGGAGAAGATCACGGGTGATTTGGGCCGTTGCCCGCTCTAGATAAAAAAGGTTTGTACCTTCCGCAGCGACACAGAAGGTGATCAGACCACCGTCTAGAGGAGCAACAACGGTACGAGGGCACGGCATGGGTCCTAGGCGACCTGGCACAACAGTATCGGGAACGTCTTTCTGCCAAATAATCTGGCCCTTCGGAGTGATGCGCGCAACGCTCAATGGCTTTGCCGAAGGAGGCTTCGACCATGGCTCAGTCCACGCAGTCGCTGCGTAAAGGTCGCCCCGTCCGGAAACAACTTTCATTAGCCAAGCGGAGCTTGGATTTTGAGCCGGCTCTTCACGGACAAGTTGACGATCAACAAGAAGTCGACCTTCAGTCTCAAACCGCCATAAAGCGACTCGCACAGCAGCGCCGACAGGATGGCCATCGACAGCTTCGAAAGCCACTACCGCAATCAAATCATTCAATACAGTAACCGAGGCGATTTTGCCCGCGCCGAACGTCTTCTCCCAAACGATCTCTCCATCTCCAGATATTCGCGCGAGCCAGCTTGCGTCGTCTTCTCTCCCGACGATCACCGCGTCACCGCTGGGCAAAACCGCTATATCAGCAATTGTGTTATCACGATTGCGCGCAACCTCAATTTCCCGAATCACGTGCCCGGCCGGGTCGAGCTTTGCGATGTAGCCATCAGACAAAGGAGCACCACCGATCGAACGTCGGATGTTCTGCGTTCCCCCGACCCAGAGCGAGCCGTCCGCTGCCACTGCCAAATGGATGGCGGAGGCAGCAAGCATCTTCGCACTCAGAATTGGAACGCGGGTACCAGTGCTAAGCTCGCTCGCGCCGATCGACAATGCCAGGCGCTTCTCACGATCTTGAAGAAGGAGGACCGCGGTGCCGTTCGTCGCTGGAGCAACCTCCAGTACCGTGACCTCCGGGATAGACCAAAGGTATTTTGACGATGATATAAGTCCGTTACCGCTACTCGGCTCGGCAGATAGAGGAAAGTTCAGACAGCTAAGCGAGCTGAGGAAAAACAATGCAGCCGGAAGCGCCCTAATGGTAGGCTCTAGGCAGCTCGCGGCAACAGACAGCAGCCGACCACACCAAGCTGCATTAGCCAATCGATACGCATAAACGCGGAACACAGGCGGCATCGAATTTACCACTTACCGGGCTCTATTTGATCGCGCATCTCGCTTTCGCCCCCAAACGGAGCAACCACATCGATGATCTTCCTGTTCGCCCCGCTCTTCCATTCCGTCGGCGTCAACCGCACATCCCCCGCATCGATCCGCTTCGCAACGGTCTCATCCGCCAGCGCCCAGAATGCGACGCCAACCGGCTGCTCGCCCTTGTAGAAGATGCGGAACTGCTGCAGCAGGATCGCCGGCATCACCAGCCATTCGAGATCGCCGAGCGGGATCGCCTTGTGGCGCGGCGACTGCGTCATCAGCCAGGTGATCTCGCCGAGCACCTGCGACACGGTCTTGGGCGGCGGGACCGCTTGCGCGGCGGCGGTGGAAGCCCCGGATTCGTTTGCGGCCTGGGCGCCGTTCGCGTGCGGAGCGCTGCCGGACGCTTCGCCGAGGCCGGCGCTCGCCTGCCCTGCTGCCGCTGGCGTTGGCTCTTCGATCCGCTTCGCGGCTCCGGTCTTCGTCATCCGCTTCTCTCCACGCGTCTTCTTCCCGGTGCCCGGCATCGGCCTGTTCTCCTTGCGAGAAAGGCCGAAGTTGAGAGCGGCCGTAGGATGGGTGGAGCGAAGCGATACCCATCGTTTCAGCGGCAGAGGATGATGGGTTTCGCAAGGGCTCAACCCATCCTACGGGCTGCTATGGACAGAATGCCATTCCCAACCCCTGCGGGTGACGCTAGACGAAACAACCTGGGCACATCAAGCAATAATTTGATGACGGAGTTGTCGGCGCGCGAGGCGTGTGGATTTCGCCACGCCGGCGTCATGAAGGATGTTGCAGCTTGCCGCGTCACGATACCGCCTGCTCTGTTGTGCGAACGCCGTGACGGAGTGTGAAGTACCAGCGCCCACCACTCTCGTGTCCCGGACGCGCTGCAGCGATCTTACGCTGCTGCGCAGAGCCGGGACCCAGGAAGCCACAGCATTTGCTGCCACGTGGGCCCCGGCTCTGCAGCGCATCGCTGAAGAAGCGCTGCGCTGCGTCCGGGGCATGAGAGCGGAATTTGGACGCAGCTCGTAGGATGGGTAGAGCGCAGCGAAACCCATCAACACTTCCCCTGTGTTGAAACATGATGGGTTTCGCAAGTGCTCTACCCATCCTACGCCTCCGAGACACGCCTTCGCATCCTCGCGGCTGATCTCGCCCGAGCTTTGCTTGATCTCTTCACCCTCTTGAATGGAGAGGGCGCAGGGAAGACCGGGCGCCGGCTGGCACCCGCGGTCCACTGTGCGAATCCTGCGTAACAAGAAGCTGCACAGCGGCATACAGGTGTAGCCAGGACATCCCGGCCTTCCCTTCGCAGTGGCTTTACGGCTTATGTCGGGATCTCCCCGGGGAGCGTTGCACTATTGCCCCCGTCGCCTTGCGGATGGCTGATGCGTGGGCCCGGTTGGACCGCACACATCACCACAAGACTTGGCGCACAGACCCCGGGCGCCAGGACCACACGATTTTGCCGTACGCCGATCACACCGGTCGTGTGCGCGATGCTTTCGCTCACGGCTCTCCGCCCTGCGAAAGCTCTTCGCGCCGATGCAATCAGCGTCCACCGCCGCCCGGCCCGCGTTCGTGACGATCGCGATACGCCCCTCTTCCTTGGGCCGGGTTGCGACGACACATACGCCCTTTCCGAAATTCGGTAAAGTGGAATATTTTTAAGGCGCCGACTGACCGATGGATTGGGTGTTTTGCCCGTCGGGCAACACAAGGGCTTGTAAGCTGGGCCCATCCACCGAATTGGTCTCGGTCAGTAGCCTCCGTGTCAAATTTCCAGGATTGCAATCAAGGCTGATGTCGGCGAACCGCACCGCAAGTCAGGTATAAAGCTTAAAGCCGCTCTTCCAGCGGCGTTCCTGGAAAGCTACATGGAAATCACGATCAGCCGCTAGACGTCGCGCCCAATGGCTTTCCATCTCGAGAAAAACGCCGACCGCTTAAATGAAGCGCAGGCGGCGGCTTACCAGCCCCCGGGAGGGTGAGAGCAAAATCCCGATGAAGGAGAACGAGACCTGAATTCAAGATGGCGGCAGTAGGCCCGGCGAGGTCAGCCACTTGTTGAGCTCCCCAGCAACATCGATCTGGCGGGCTTTTCGCAGAAGCTCCGCGCGGCGGACGCCAGCTGGCATCCCGTTGGCCTGTAGGCGGAGATTGATCGCCTCTTGCGCAAGGCGGTATTCGAATGTCAAGGATTGTCGTGGGGACCGTTGAGCCGGCATGTATGACGCTCCGCTGCGGGGTTGAGCGGGAGCGCAACTTGCGTTCACACCACCGATAGATGCTATGGGCCGCTCGATGGTCGTGGGACAGTGCGCCTTTATCTGCCGGATAGCGAGCGCTTTGTTCGGTTCCTGGCAGCAACTATCCGCATCCACTGGCGCCTTGTGCGGTCTGCCCTCCCATCCAATACCGTGCCAGCCAGATGAAGAGCACGCTTTCGTTGGCGCACCACTCGACAACCTTTGGCATCATCGTTCGTCATCTCACAGGCTCTCTCAATTGGCGCGCATGTTCGGAAGCGAGACTCAGCAACCGCGGCAAATATTCTTGAGCTTCGCGGCGGTTCGGGCTTCTTCCGCACGAAATGGATCTTTGTAACCTGACGATGGGTCGATGCCGGCTTCATCGGGCTTCCTGGTTCTTGGAGGAAATGCCGCATCGTAACAGGAAAGGCGCGCGCTGGTACTTTCGATCGCACGGCAGTTCGGCTCGGCGGCAAAAGCTGTTGGCGTGAATGTGCCCAGTGCGAATGCCAGCAAGAGCGCCGCGGTCCATGTGCCTGTTCGAACCATCCTCATGCTGAACACTCCATAGCTATTTGGTTTTACTCGCCCAGGTGGGACGCTCGCCGGTCCAGGCCGGAAGTGCATCCGATTCGGACCAACGCATCCGGCGCTCCTCACCTCCGACCCTCACGAAAACAAAGGGCGCATCGTCCCGGCCAGTCTTCGAACCAACGAAGATTGCCGGAACCCCGTAGGCATCCCTGATGATCGCCGTGTTTGCCATTTTGGGCTCCCGTTAGCTTGAACTGGCTCAACGCCGCGGTTTGCAGTTCTGACGCATGGTGATTGAACCGACTTGCCGCTACAAAATGGCCGTCACCGCAATCAGCAGCACGAGAAAGACCGGCACCAACAAAGGTGGTACGAGCCACTCACGAATGTCGAATTTGTCGAAATCTGACATCTGACCGCCTTCTCTTGGGTTGAGGCGGGAGCGCGAAGCTCTCAGTCACCGATAACGGCCACGTAGCGCACGGTGATGCGAACTGTGTAGCAGTCTTCTAATCAGTTAGCGAGATCAATCTCAGCCGCCTGGCACCCAATCGCCCAAGGCGAGCGCTCTACACAAGTTCATCAGTCCACACCTTGAAGCTGACGAGCGTGTTGGGTCCGAAAGTCTGGGCAATCGGAACATCCGCCGCATCGCGGCCTTGTGCAATCAGGACGCGCCCAATTCGCGGAGTGTTGTTGCGTGCATCGAATGTGTACCAGCGACCGCCAAGATAGGCTTCGAACCAGCCTGCAAAGTCTCCGGGGGCGTGGGGCGGCGGGATGCCGATGTCGCCGAGATAGCCGGTGCAATAGCGCGCTGGAATGTTCAAGCAACGGCAGAATGCAATGGCAAGATGCGCATAGTCGCGACAGACGCCCTTGCCCTCGTTGAATACGTCCCAAGCCGTCATGGTGGCCCGCGCATGCTGGTAGCCGAATGCGATGTGATTGTGCACGAAATCGCAGATCGCCTGGACCCGTGACCAACCCGGCGCCACGTTCTCGAACAGCTTCCATGCGATGTCAGAAAGCCGATCGGTTTCGCAGTAGCGGCTGCCAAGCAGATAGACGATGGTATCAGGTGGCAGATCCTGCACCGCGCATTGCGTGGCGGAAGGCACAATGACATCAGGCAGCCCGCTATCGCGCACTGTGCCGTTGGCGGAAAGACGCATGCGGCCGGCGGGCGCGACAAATCGATTGCACCAGTTTCCAAAGCCGTCGCGGTAGGGCGAGATCGGCACGGGAGGCTCGGTGATGAGATAATCCGGCACGATGATGTCGGATGCCCGGGTGAAATGCATACCGACGACAGCAATCAATGGTGTGACTTGCTGGAATTCGTAGGTCATCTCGAAGCCAACCTGTATTTTCATGTTCAGGGCCTGCCTCGACTGCATTGACTCGAAATGGCTGCGGGGACGATCGCGTTGGCAACGGCGGCCGGCGGTCCGCTACTTCAAACTAGAGGCCTCCTTGGTGATGGCCGAGATTGAACTGCCAGACTTGCGAACGACGTTGGTAAATTGCTCATCCGATAGCTTGAGCCGCCTGCGCAGGATCCTGACCTGCACTTTATCTCTTAAATCCAGCGAATTGCGGAAATGGGTCGGCTTTGGTCTGTTCATATGTTTCTTTCGCGATGAGGGGATGGACTAGATCGCGCGACCAGGCGGGCGTTACGCCGCTCCTGCTGCGACGGCGACTGTCCGCTGCTCACGAAGATTTTGTCTCCGTCAAGCCAACATTCGCCAGGGAGCGACGTTCCTCCGTTTTTAGGATTATCTGGTCGTGAGCGGAGGGGCAGATACGCACGAGCCAGCTCAACGACGCGGAGCCCCGTAAGTCGGCGGCGGTGCCTGCACCGTCGGCGCAGCGGCGGCGAACAGCTCATCCTTGCTGCCGGTCAGCGGCGGATAGATGCGCTTGCGGTTGATGATGTTCTTGGTCGCCTTCGCAGCCTGACCGGTCGCCTTGACCTCGCGATCCCAGCCCTCGGTATAGAGCGCGCCCCAGCCGCCGAGATCGAGCACGGTCACGTACCAGTCGATCCGCAGCGGCAACATCGGCAGGCCGGCGAGATCGGCGACCACGTTGTGGCCGGCGAAACGACCCATGGGACGCGCGAACTGGCAGGACATCACGGTCGGATGCAGCCCGTCGACCACGCTGGAGGCGACGTCGCCGGCCGCGAACACGCCACCGACATCGGCAACCCGCATGAAGGGATCGACCAGCAGGCGCCCGAGCCGGTCGCGGGCGTCCGGAAAGCGCGCCGCCAGAGGGCTCGCACGCATCCCGGCACACCAGATCACCGTCTGCGCCGGAATGAACTCGCCGGAGCTCAAGCGAATGCCGGCGGCCTCGACCGAGACGACGCGCACGCCGAGACGCGTCTCGACGTCGAGCGCGGCCAACGCCGTCTCGATGATGGGACGCGCCAGCGCGCCGATGGTGGCGCCGACCGCGGGATTGGGATCGACCAGGATGATGCGGCGGCTGCCGGCGATGCCTGCCCGCGCCAGCCTGTCGGGCATCTCGGCTGCGACCTCGATGCCGGTAAAGCCGGCACCGACCACCACGACGGTCGACCGCCCCGGCGCGGGCGCGCTGCGGCCGAGCGAGGCGAGATGGTCCTCGAGGCGGAGCGCCGCAACATAGGTATCGACATCGAAGGCGTGCTCGGCGAGGCCTGGTATGTCGGGACGCATCACCTCGCTGCCGAGCGCCAGCACCAGGCGGTCATAGGCCAGCGTCCGCTCGCCGCTGCTCGTGACCAGCGAAATCTCGCGCCAGACCGGATCGATGGCTTCGACCTCGCCGATCTCGTGACGGACACCGACGGGATCGAGCAGCTTCGGCAACGGTATCGCGACCTCGCGGAGATCGACCTCGTAATTGCGCACCCGGATGTTGTGATAGGGATTGCGATCGATCACGCAGATCTCGATGTCGCTGACAGCGCCGATCTCGTCGCGCTTGCGCGCGGCACCGATGGCCGCCCACAGGCCTGCAAATCCGGCGCCGAGCACGACGATACGCGCCATGTCCGTTGACTGCACTTTCCCAATGGAACGACGAGCGAACAACAAGCGATCGAGCGGTCTACCCGCACAGGTAGATATAGCTCATCGCCGCCAACGGGCCAACCGTGATCCGCAGAACGAAACCGGTGCGCCTCACGCCTCGCGCAATTCCGACGGTGTCGCGCCAAAGCGCTTGCGGAACGCACGGTTGAAATAGGACAAATCGGAAAAGCCCGAGGAATGTGCGATGTCGCTGATCTTGCGCGTCCTGGCGCGGGGATCGCCGAGCAGCTTGCGTGCCTGCAGCAGGCGCTGCTCCAGCACGAATTCGGTGAAGGTCGTGCCGGCCTGCTCGAACAGGCGTTGCGCCTGGCGCGGGCTGAGGCCCGAGCGCGTCGCGACCTCGGACAGGCAGAGATCGTTGCGGCCGAGCGCGGCCATCACATCGGCGCGCATGAGGTCGAGGCGCGCCGCCGCATGGCCGCGGCCGCGCGCAAGGCTGGCATGCTCGGCATCGGTGCCGAGCAGGAGGCCGACGAGATCGACCATATGCTGCGCGGTCAGGCGCTGGCCCACCGCGTCGAGATGCGGCGCGTGATTGGCAGCGAGCGCGTGGTAGCGGAAGATGGTCTCTGCGACGGCACCGTCGCTGAGCACTTGCGACAGCTTGTCCTCGGCACGCGGACTGATGTCAAGCAACGCGCGGCGCGGCATGCGGATGGTGGTGAAGCGGTTTTCATCGGTGTGACCGACGGTGCCGGTGATGCTCATGTCGACGAGCACCATCTGCGCGGGCGCAAGCTCCACGGTGTGGCCGTTCTGCCCGACACGCACGAGGCCGGCATGTGCGGCGATCAGCACGAGGTCGTCGCTGCCGTCGGCAAGGTGGCTCTGGGTGCGGGAATATTGCGCGGAGGCGCCTTCCGGAATGGCGAGCGCGATGTTGTCGACCACGCTGATCTGGAGCCGGCAATCGATGCTGTCGCCATGACTCGGCCCGATATCGAGGCCGCAGGCCCCGAAAGCCCGCTCGCGCCAATGTTCGAACGCAGGGCCGTGCGGCAGTCCCGTGTATTGGTGAACGAAGATGCCGGACGTTTTCGCTGCATCCATCTGATTTCTAGCCCCTCTCCGGCGTCACGATCGGCGGCGCCGACTGCAAATTCCGGGGATTTGACGCCGCAAATTGCGGCGAGGTTCAAATCGGGGGCGGATTCAGGCAGACTTGTCGGGATGCGACGGCGAAGCGGACCCTGACGACAGGGTCGTAGCCCGCATGAACGGCACCTATTTCTTCGCGGGCGCCTGCGGCTGGGACGGCGGCACGGTCTCGATCAGCTTGCCGGAAAACACCGGGGCCGAGGTCGGCCGGGCGGC
>NZ_AJQF01000334.1:0-5340 GCF_000261705.1 Bradyrhizobium genomosp. III
ACCGCGTAGGTCGCGCCGTTGACGACGTCGGCATCATAGGAGGCGAGCAGCGGACGCGCGGTGAATTCGCCCGCGCCGATCACGCCGAGCGAGCGCGGGCGCGGCAGCTTGTCGGAGATCAGCCAGAGCTCGAAGCTCTTGCCGGGCTCCGGCGTCGCGCCGACCTTGCGCACCGTGAAATTCCGCGTCGCGCCGTCGATGGTGAGGATGAAGGCGGGGCCACCGCCCTGGCCCTGCAGCAGCGCGACATATTGCGCCGCGGCGGCGAGCGGTGCGGCCGGTGTCTTCACTTCCACCGTCTGGATGCGCGGCGCCGGACGTAAAGCCCCCGGCAGCGCGTCGGGCAGGAAGATCTGAAGCGATAGCGTCACCAGCAGCGCAGCCGCGAGCGCACCGACCGCGGATGCGATCGAGCGCCAGCGCTTCACGCGGCCCTCGAGACGGATCACGTTGGTGTCGTCGGCGATGGGCACCTGCGGCGTCCGGACGACCTCAGGATCGGGCGCATGGACCTGCGGCATGAACACCGGCGCGATGTCGGGTATCACATCGGATCCGGAGCGCATCGGCTCGGGCTGCTCTGCTTCGGGAGGCTGCGGCTCCGGTTGCGGTCCCTGCTCCAGCGGCGCTTCCGGCGGCGCGGCCTCGACGGGCGGGATTGGCGGCGGTACGATTTCGGCCAGACCGGGCGGCTGCTGCGCAAGCGCCGTGCGCGCGATCTCGGACCTGATGTTCTCCCACACGATCGGACGCGGCTCGACCGAGCCGACCATCTGGTTGAGGGCGCCGAGCCGATAGGCCCAGGCCTGCACGATGTCGGCGAACGCCGGGTCCACCGCCATCATGGTCTCGACCTGCGCGCGCTCATCGGCATCGAGGGTGCCGAGCGCATATTCCGCGGCGAGCGCGATATGGTCCTCCGAGTAGGCCATCACATGCAGTCCAGAACCACCCTCACAGTATAAACCCTCATAGTCCGAGGCACTCCCGGATATCCAACATGCTGCGCCGGAGCCACGTCTTCACCGTGTTGACGGGAGCGGCGAATTTCTCCGCCAATTGCTCGCGGCTCCAGCCGTTGTAATAGGCGAGAAGCACGAGCCGCTGACGGTCCGGCTCGAGCCGGCCGACGCATTCCAGCAGCCGCTTCAACTCTTCGGTCATCTCCCGGCGCGCCAGCGGATCGGGGCTGTCGGCCGCGACCTCCATCGCCTGAGGCTCTTCCTCGATCGAGACCTCAGACTTCTTGCGCACGATGTCGAGCGCACGGTTGCGCGCAATCGAGGCCATCCACGTGATCGGCGACGACAGCGCCGGATTGAACCCGCCGGCACCGTTCCAGATCTTGACGTAGGTCTCCTGAATGACCTCCTCTGCGAGATCCTGTCGGCGCAAGATACGGAGCACGACGCCATAAAGTTTCGCGCGCGTGGCGGCGTAGAGGCGCTCGAACGCCGTCTGATCGCCCTTCGCCACCGCCTCGATCAACCCGACCAGCTCTGCTGGCGTCAGCATTCAGCCCCCCGACACGCGGGCCATCGCGTTCCGCGCAGGCCCCGGCACTTCGCTACCATAGCGCGCGGCCAAGCCGTCCACCAAGGGGTGCGGCGCCACACTGTGGATAGCACATGCGAAAACCCGGACCTTGCGGGTCCGGGTTTGGCAATAATTCCAGGATGGTCTGGCGGCTAGCGGCTCAGGCGACGGCGCCGATGCGGGCGCGCATCAGGCCGATGCTGTCGAGATCGGCCTGCTCGCGCGCATTTTCCTCGGCGCGCTCGCGGGCCTGGTCGCGCTCGTCCAGGAGCTCGACCTTCTTGAGCTCCTCGAAGGCCTCGGCCAGCGCGGCCTTGGCTTCGTCGAGCTGGCCCTTGAGCTCGTCCGCCGAGCGGGTCAGGTTCTCGCGGCGCTGAATGGCGGCCTTGGCATAGGTCGGATAGGCGAAGTGCGAGGGATCGTTGATCCCGGCTCGCTCCTGCTCGGTCGTGATCTCGCGCTCGAGATCGGTCGACATCCGCTGGAAGTCGGCGATCATGGTCTCGATCTGGGTGACCCGGCGGCGCTTCTCGTCGACCTGAAACTTCTTCAGGCGGATGAGGGTATCTCGTGACTTCATCGACTCGTACTCCCCAGAAGTCCCCTCGCTGCACGTGGGACGTCACCGGTCTCCCCACAGGCCCAACAGGGGCCAAGACCGGCTCTGCTACTCTGTGGGATGGGATGATGACCTGACAAAGTTAGCGTTCCGTTTCCAAATTACCGAGGATTTGCGCCAATTGGCGATACCCGTCCGCCAGAGACGCATTTTCGTCCTTGCGCTGGCGCAGGAACGCCTCGAGCGGTTCGTGCAGGCGGATCGCCTCGTCGACCTCGGGGCTGGAGCCGGCCCGGTAGGCGCCGAGCCGGATCAATTCCTCCATGTCGGCATAGGTCGCCATCACCGCCCGCGCCTTCTGGATGGTCGGCCAGAACTGCGGGTCGGCCGATTTCGGCATGGTGCGGGAGACGGATTTGAGGATGTTGATGGCGGGGTAGCGGCCGCGCTCGGCGATCGAGCGCTGCATCACGATGTGGCCGTCGAGGATGCCGCGGACGGCATCCGCAATCGGCTCATTATGGTCGTCGCCGTCGACCAGCACCGTGAAGATCGCGGTGATGGCGCCCTCCCCCAGGCCCGGTCCGGCGCGCTCCAGCAGTTTCGGCAGCTCGGTGAAGACGGTCGGCGTGTAGCCCTTGGCCGTCGGCGGCTCGCCGGCGGACAGGCCGATCTCGCGCTGGGCCATGGCAAAGCGCGTCACCGAGTCCATCAGGCAGAGCACGTCCTGATCCTCGTCGCGGAAATATTCGGCGACCGCGAGCGTCAGATACGCCGCCTGCCGGCGCATCAGCGCCGGCTCGTCGGAGGTTGCGACCACGACGACGGAACGGGCGAGGCCCTCCTCGCCGAGGTCGTCCTGCAGAAATTCCTGAACCTCGCGGCCGCGTTCGCCGATCAGCCCGATGACGCTGACCGCGGCATCGACGTTGCGCGCGAGCATCGACAGCAGCACCGATTTGCCGACGCCGGACCCTGCGAAGATGCCCATGCGCTGGCCGCGGCAGCAGGTGAGGAAGGTGTTCATCGCGCGCACGCCGAGATCGAGCGGGGCGCCGACACGCTTGCGCGAATGCGCCGGCGGCGGCGCATTGCGGAACGGCATGGGCGAGGCGCCCTGCGGCAGCGGTCCCTTGCCGTCGATCGGCTCGCCCAGGGCGTTGACGACGCGGCCGAGCCAGGCCGACGACGGTCGCACCAGATTGGCGGCATTGGCGATGACGGCCTTGCAGCCGCGGCGCACGCCGTCGAGGCCGGCGAACGGCATCACGACAGCATTGTTGCCGGAGAAGCCGATCACCTCGCAGGGAATCGAACGGTTGGCGCCGGTCTCGATCACCAGCCGCGCGCCGACCGACATCGCATGAATCGGGCCGGCCACCTCGACCATCAGGCCGCGGACACCGACGACGCGGCCATAGATATTGATGCCGTCGATGTCGCCGATCTGTTCGGCAAGCGCCTTCATAAGGGAGCCTTCATTAAGGACCGCGCCTTGGTCATCCCCAGGGTCGCCCTTTGCGATCCCCGGGACTTCACGGTGAAAACCTTAAGTTTCGCCATATTTCTGAACGGCGCTTAACTTCGTGTTTACCCGCATCATTAATCATTGCGTCACTGTCTTTGTGACTGAGCGTGACTCCCCTTCAGAAGAAGGCTGAGTCGCGGGAGTCGGTTAGGCCCGTCTCTTAAAGTGGAACTTGAACTGAGCTGGGTGACGAAAGCTGCTTCGCGCACAGGACCTTAGGGCGATTCGACAAAAATTGCACCCGGGGGACTTGCGTTCCAGAATCAGGATTTGTTAACCATCTGTTGTCAGGATCCGAATCAGTTGTTCAAAGGCGTTTTGTTGAGTGCCGCGAATGCGGCCGACCTGACGCCCAGGAGCGGCGACTATGGGGAACTGGCATGCGCGTTTTGCTGATTGAAGATGACAGCGCCGTCGCGCAGTCGATCGAGCTGATGCTGAAGTCTGAGAGCTTCAACGTCTACACGACCGATTTGGGGGAAGAAGGCGTCGATCTCGGTAAATTATACGATTACGACATTATCCTTCTCGACCTCAACCTGCCCGACATGTCCGGCTACGACGTGCTCAAGCAGCTTCGGGTCTCCAAGATCAAGACACCGATCCTGATCCTCTCCGGCCTCGCCGGCATCGAGGACAAGGTCAAGGGTCTCGGCGTCGGGGCCGACGACTACATGACCAAGCCCTTCCACAAGGACGAGCTGGTGGCCCGCATCCACGCGATCGTGCGCCGCTCCAAGGGTCACGCCCAGTCGGTCATCCAGACCGGCGACCTCGTCGTCAACCTCGACACCAAGACGGTGGAAGTCGGCGGCCAGCGCGTGCATCTGACCGGCAAGGAATACCAGATGCTGGAGCTGCTCTCGCTCCGCAAGGGCACGACCCTGACCAAGGAAATGTTCCTCAACCATCTCTATGGCGGCATGGACGAGCCCGAGCTGAAGATCATCGACGTCTTCATCTGCAAGCTCCGCAAGAAGCTGGCCAACGCTTCCGAGGGACGCAACTTCATCGAGACCGTGTGGGGCCGCGGCTACGTGCTGCGCGAGCCGCACGAGCACGAAGAGCGCATTCCCGCCTGATCTTCTGGGTTTACGTCGCGGGCCCTTTCGGGCTCGCTCCTCCCAGCCTGGACCCCGCCGCAAATGGCGGGGTTTTGTTTTTTGGGGACGTGAAGGCGGCTTTGTCGCCGTCCCGCCATTGAACCGCTATGCTTCCCCCGCCGACGAATGGTCGCTGCACGATGGGGGAACGATGATCCTGCAATCACTGGCCGGCCTGCCCGCCTTCCTGGTCTATTTCTGCACCGGGCTGATCGCGATCGTGGCGTATCTGTTCGTCTATACCCGCATCACCGCGCATAACGAGTTCCAGCTGATCCGCGACAACGAGCCGGCCGCGGCGATCGCGCTCGGCCTCAGCCTGCTCGGCTTCGTGGCGCCGCTGGTCAGCGCCATCGCGCATTCGGCCAATGTGCTGGACTGCCTGATCTGGGCGACGATCGCGCTGATCGTGCAGATCATCGTGTTCTTTCTCGTGAGAGTGCCGGTGCCGAAGCTGTCGGAGCGGATCGCCGCCGGCGAGCTTGCGCCCGCGATCTGGCTCGGGCTGTCCTCGCTCGCCGCGGGCCTGCTAAACGCCGCCAGCATGATCTATTGAGATGGCCGACAAACCGTCCAAACAGCAGTTCGGCAAGCGTCGGCCGCGCCTGCCACGG
>NZ_AJQF01000335.1:0-4406 GCF_000261705.1 Bradyrhizobium genomosp. III
CGACGAAGCGCTCAGGCCATGTCGCCCTGCTGGTGATGGGCACGCTCGCGGTCGGCACCACCGCCTACACGATGATGCCGCGGCAGAATTGCGAGCCCACGCCCGGCGCCGTGCCGGGGCAGACGACCACGACCTGCACAAGCAGCAGCGGCAGCAGCTCGTCAGGCGGCAGCAGCTCGCGCTGGTCGTCGCGGTCGAGCTTCTTCAGCAGCGATTCTTCGAGCCATTCCTCCTCGAGCACGTCGTCCGATTCCGGCCACAGCAGCGTCAGCCGCGGCGGCTTCGGCTCGTTCGGCCATGGCTTCTCGGGCGGCGGTTGATCCATGCAGCGCATCAATTGCCTGGAGCGCGACGACTGGCGGGAGACCGCGGCGCAATGCGGCTTCGTCTTCCACACCATCGACGGCGAACGCTATTGGGACGAGCGCGCTTATTACGGCTTCACGCTCGACGAGATCGAGCGCGGCATCGAGACGCCGACCGCCGAGATCGAGGCGATGTGCCTGGAGCTTGCCGGCCGCGTCATCGGCGAGGAGCGATATTTGCGGCGCTTGCAGATTCCGGAAGCGTTCTGGAGCCTGATCGCCGAGAGCTGGCAGCGCGACGACCGCAGCCTCTATGGCCGGCTCGATTTGAAATTCGACGGCAAGTCGCCGGCAAAACTGCTCGAATACAACGCGGATACGCCGACCTCGATCTTCGAGGCCGCGGTGTTTCAATGGACCTGGCTCGAGCAGGCGATCGAGCGCCGCATCGTCCCTGTTCGCGCCGATCAGTTCAACTCCATCCATGAGCGATTGATCGCGGCGTGGAAGGAGATCGCCGCGGGCCGCCACGTCCATCTCACCGGCACCACCGACAACTCGGAAGACGCCGGCACGCTCGCTTATCTCGAGGACACCGCGCGCCAGGCCGGCCTCTCGACCAGGTTGCTCGACATCGAAGAGGTCGGCTGGCGCGATGAGCCTGGCGGCTTCGTCGATCTCGACGAGGCCGACATCGCACTCGCCTTCAAGCTCTATCCCTGGGAATGGATGTTCCAGGATTCCTTCGGCGCGAAGCTGAAGGAGGCGCCGACGCGCTGGATCGAGCCGCCGTGGAAAGCGGTGCTCTCCAACAAGGGCATTTTGCCGCTGCTGTGGGAGATGTTTCCGAACCATCCCCATCTGCTGCCGGCGTTCTTCGAGGACGACGCGCGGGCAGCGGAGCTCGGAACATCGTATGTCCGCAAGCCGCTGCTGTCGCGCGAAGGCGCCAACGTCACGATCGTGTCCGGCGGCGTATCGCTGGACGAGCAGGAAGGTCCCTACGGCGCCGAAGGTTTCGTGCGCCAAGCGCTCTCGCCGCTGCCGAATTTTTCAGGCTTCTATCCGGTGGTGGGAAGCTGGCTGGTGAACCACGAGCCGTGCGGATTGTCGATCCGCGAGGACGAGAGCCCGATCACGGGCAACCGCTCGCGGTTTCTGCCGCATGCGATTTTGTGATTTGTCATTCCGGGGCGCGACAAAGTCGCGAGCCCGGAATCCATGGTCCCAGGCGGATCGAATGGCCCCGCGTCTAACCACCTGCCTGTTACGATGGCTTGTGGTTATGGATTCCGGGCTCGGCGCTGACGCGCCGCCCCGGAATGACGAGGAGAAGATTCACCTCGCAGCAGTATCGTAGGGTGGGCAAAGCGAAGCGTGCCCACCATTTCAGTTGCACAATTGGATCGATGGTGGGCACGGCGCAAGTGCGCCTTTGCCCACCCTACGATTCCTAACGCGTGGAGGAATTCACCTCGCCGCAGCAATCTTCAGCGGCTGCGGCATCAATCCGCCCATGGGGCGGCCGGAGCGTGCGGGGTTGAGCTGGTAGAGACCGCGGCGGTCGGTGATGGGACGGAACGCATCGGTGATGCCGACGACGGATTCGGCGGCGCCAAGCAGCAACGTGCCGTCGGCCTCCAGGCCCTTCGCCATCCGCTCGAAGATCACCGCCTTGGTGTCCTGGTCGAAATAGATCAGCACGTTGCGGCAGAAGATCACGTCGAACGTGCCGAGATGGGAGAAGTCCTGCAGCAGATTGAGCTGGCGGAACTGCACCATGGCGCGAATGTCGGCATTGAGCTGCCAGGTCTCGCCGGCTTGCGTGAAATACTTCATCAGGTGCTGGATCGGCAGGCCGCGCTGCACTTCGAACTGGCTGTAGATTCCGGCCTTGGATTTCTCCAGCACCTCCTGCGACAGATCGGTGGCGACGATCTCGATGCGCCAGCCGGCCAACGCTGCGCCCATCTCCTTCACGCACATCGCGATCGAATAGGGCTCCTGACCCGTCGACGACGCCGCCGACCAGATGCGCAAGCTCTTGCGCGCCGCGCGCGCCTTGATCAGGCCCGGCAGGATGGTGTCGCGCAAGTGATCGAAGGGAATCTTGTCGCGGTAGAAGAAGGTCTCGTTGGTGGTCATCGCTTCGACGACGTCGGTGGCAAGCCGGCCGTCGCCGTTCCTGATCTTCAGCACGAGATCGGGAATGCCTGACAGACTCGCCTTGCGCGCCAGCGGCAAGAGCCGGCTCTCGACCAGATATTGCTTGTCGGGGGACAGATCGAGTCCGGAGCGCTCTTTCAGGAACTTACGCAGATAGTCGTAGTCAACCGGCGTCACGCGCGATCTCCCGCGAACAGGCGGTTGACCTTGGCGCCGATCTGGTTGAGCGGCAGGATCGCCGCGCAGATGCCGGCATTGGCCGCCGCGCCCGGCATGCCCCAGACCACGCTGGAGGCTTCGTCCTGCGCGATGACGCTGCCGCCGGCGGCAACGATGTCCTTGCCGCCGCGCATACCGTCCGAGCCCATGCCGGTCAGGATCACGGAGAGGATGCTGCCGTGCCAGATGTCGATGGCGGAGGTGAAGAGCGGATCGACCGCGGGCTTGCAGAAATTGACGGCGGGGCCGTCGTCGAGCGCGATCACGGTGTCCGCGCCGCTGCGCACCACGCGCATGTGCTTGCCGCCGGGCGCAAGATAAATCCGCCCCGGCTTCACCGGCTCGCCGTCGACCGCCTCGGCTGCCGGCTTACGGCTCGAACGCGCCAGATGCTCGGCAAGGATGGTGGTGAAGGTCGGCGGCATGTGCTGGGTGATCAGCACCGGGAAGCGGTCGATCACCGGGCCGAGCTCGGTGACGAGCGCCATCAGCGCCTGCGGACCGCCGGTCGAGGAGCCGATCAGCAGCACCTTGGGCGCCTGAGTGGAGAACGGGCGCATGGTGAGCGCCCCTGACGACGCAGCAGGCACCGCCGGAACGGGCGCTGTGGGCCGCGCAACAGGACTACGCGGGGCCGGAGCCGGGCTTGCGGGCGCCAGCGGCGGGCTTGCGACCGCGGCCTTGCGACGCAGCCGCGCACCGAGATGGCGGATCTTCTGGATCAGGTCGTGATGAAAGATGTCGGCGGCCGACGCCTCGCGCGTCGATTCCGGCTTCGGAATGTAATCGGCGGCGCCGAGCGACAGTGCCTTGAAGCTGATCTCCGCGTTACGGCGGGTCAGCGTCGAAGCCATGATGATGACGAGATCGCGCTTCTTCCCCAGCAACTGCGGCAGCGCCGAGATGCCGTCGAGCTCGGGCATTTCGATGTCGAGCACGGCAACGTCGGGATTGATGCGTTCGATCTGGTTGACCGCTTCGAGCCCGGTGCGCAGCGAGGCAGCGACCTCCATGTCGTGCTCGGCACCGATCCAGCGCGAGATCAGACCGCGGATGACGACGGAGTCGTCGACGATCATCACCCGCAGCGGCCCCGCTTCGCGCGAGCCGGTCGTGGTCGAATTACCTGCGAACGCAACACTCATTACTCACCAACTCAGACTGAAAGGGTACAGTTGAAAACGAGCGCCGAAGCATCCTTCGGCCTCCGGCCGATCGCTCAGATAAGGCCGACTTCCTGGAATTTCGCCGTCACAATGTCCTTGTCGAACGGCTTCATGATGTATTCGTTGGCGCCGGCATGCAGTGCGCGCGCGATATGCGCGACGTCGTTCTCGGTGGTGCAGAACACGACCTTGGGCTGATCGCCGCCGGGCATGCGCCTGAGATGGCCGAGGAACTCGTAGCCGTCCATCACGGGCATGTTCCAGTCGAGCAGCACCGCATCGGGCAAGCCGCGCTTGCAAGCCTCCAGCGCCTTCTCACCGTCCTCGGCTTCGAGGATCTGGAAGTCGAGGCCCTCCAGGATCCGGCGCGCAACCTTGCGAATGACGCTGGAATCATCAACGACGAGACAAGTTCGCATGTGAACCTCTGCTTCCTCCCCCTTTGCGGGGGGCACTTCCAATTGCAAGTCCGTCGGCGACGATGCCGCCGTATCAGGCCGCCATCATCTCGGGCGCGAGCTCGAGGACGCGATCGACGTCGAGGACGACC
>NZ_AJQF01000336.1:0-40222 GCF_000261705.1 Bradyrhizobium genomosp. III
CTGCACCGCCGCCGCGGCCGCAGGCCGTAGCGCGGCCCACGCCACCACCCCCGCCGCGGGTGTCGGCGCCGCCACCGAGGATGGCCGCACCTCCGCCGCCACGCCCGGCTCCTCCGGTTGCCGTCGCGCGCCCGGCGCCTCCGCCCATGGCGCGGCCCGCACCCCCGCCGCCGGTGGCTCGACCGGCACCCCCGCCGCCGCCGCGTATGGCCGTTGCACCACCACCCCCGCCGCGCCCGGCCGCGCCTCCACCGCGCCCCGCACCCCCACCGCCGGCGGCCAAGAAGTGCCCGCCGAACCAGCCCAGGTGCTAGTCAAGTGCTAGTCACGTGCTAATCAAGTGCTAGTCGGGGCGCTAGGGAGCGGCCCGGTCTCCAGGGAAAGGGCCTCTCGCGGGCGAAATCCGCCCCCGAAAGGCCCTTATTTCCTTGCTTCTGGCCGAAATGGCGCTATACAGCGCCGCATCTCACACGGAAGCATGGCTCACAAGGCCGTCCGGTGGCAGCCGGGGCGACAACGCTCCGTTTTGCTCACACGCTTCCGGAGGAACCAACCGGAGAACTAGAACGATGGCGCTACCCGATTTCACCATGCGTCAGCTGCTTGAAGCTGGCGTGCACTTTGGTCACCAGTCTCACCGCTGGAATCCGAAAATGGCTCCGTTCATTTTCGGCGCTCGCAACAACATTCACATCGTCGACCTCGCGCAGACCGTGCCGATGCTGCACACGGCCTTGCAGGCGGTCAGCGACACCGTCGCCAAGGGCGGCCGCATCCTGTTCGTCGGCACCAAGCGCCAGGCGCAGGACGGCGTCGCGGACGCTGCCAAGCGCTGCGCGCAGTATTTCGTCAATTCGCGCTGGCTCGGCGGCACGCTGACCAACTGGAAGACGATCTCGGCCTCGATCAAGCGCCTGCGTCACCTCGACGACGTGCTGTCGGGCGGCGATGCCAGCTCCTACACCAAGAAGGAGCGTCTGACGCTTCAGCGCGAGCGCGACAAGCTCGACCGCTCGCTCGGCGGCATCAAGGACATGGGCGGTCTGCCCGACCTGATCTTCGTGATCGACACCAACAAGGAAGACATCGCGATCCAGGAAGCCCAGCGGCTCAACATCCCGGTCGCCGCGATCGTCGACACCAATTCGGACCCGAAGGGCATCACCTATGTGGTGCCGGGCAATGACGACGCCGGCCGTGCGATCGCGCTTTATTGCGACCTGATCGCGCGCGCTGCCATCGACGGCATCTCCCGCGCTCAAGGCGATTCGGGCATCGACGTCGGCGCCTCGGCCCGTCCGCTCGCTGAAGAGCTGCCGGCAGCTTCGTCGAGCGGCTTCCAGGGCCTCGCAGGTCCGCGCGGCACCGCCGACGACCTCAAGAAGCTCCCGGGCGTGTCGGGTGCGATCGAGAAGAAGTTCAACGACCTCGGCATCTTCCACTTCTGGCAGCTCGCCGAGCTCGATCACGACACCGCGCACACGATCGGCGAAGAAGTCGGTCTGCCGAGCCGTGCGGACGCCTGGGTGGCCAAGGCCAAGGCGCTGACCGCGGAAGCGGAATAGTCAAGAGAGCGATGGGTTGGCCGGACAAGTTCCGGCCACCATTTCAGTTGACGCGAATCCCTGAGATGGACCGCGGCGGGGCGCTTCGATGCCACGCCGCGGCGAACCAGCAGGCACAAAGGATTTTCAACGATGGCAACGATCACAGCTGCGATGGTCAAGGACCTGCGCGAGTCGACCGGCGCGGGCATGATGGACTGCAAGGCCGCGCTGACCGAAAACGACGGTAACATGGAAGCGGCGCAGGATTGGCTGCGCAAGAAGGGCCTGTCCAAGGCTGCCAAGAAGTCGGGCCGCGTCGCGGCCGAGGGCCTGATCGGCGCCCTGACCAAGGGCACCAAGGGTGTCGTGGTCGAGGTCAACTCCGAAACCGACTTCGTCGCGCGTAACGGCCAGTTCCAGGGCCTGGTCAAGATGGTCGCCCAGGTCGCATTCGACGCCGGCTCCGATGTCGAGAAGATCAAGGCCGCCAAGGTCGGCGACGTCACGGTCGAAGCCGCCATCAATGACGCGATCGCCACCATCGGCGAGAACATGACGCTGCGCCGCGCAGCTTCGCTCGAAGTGAGCCAGGGCGTGGTGTCGAACTACGTCCACGGCGCGGTCGTCGAGGGCGCCGGCAAGATGGGCGTGATCGTAGCGCTGGAATCGCCCGGCAAGGCCGACGAGCTCGCAACGCTCGGCCGCCAGATCGCGATGCACATTGCCGCCGCGAACCCGCTGGCGCTCGATCCGTCCGGCCTCGATCCGGCGGTCGTCAAGCGCGAGAAGGACGTGCTCGCCGACAAATATCGCCAGCAGGGCAAGCCCGAGAACGTGATCGAGAAGATCGTCGAGTCCGGCCTCAAGACCTACTACAAGGAAGTCTGCCTGCTCGAACAGGCCTTCATCCACGACACCGGCAAGTCGGTGGCGCAGGCGTTGAAGGAAGCCGAGGGCAAGGTCGGCGGGGCCCTGAAGATCGCCGGCTTTGTGCGCTATGCTCTTGGTGAGGGAATCGAGAAGCAGGAAAGCGACTTCGCGGCCGAGGTCGCTGCGGCCAGCGGCAAGAAGTAAGCGCCGGAACACCTCCTTCCGGCGTGCCGCCGGAAGCGGCGCCCGGACAAGGAAAGTGCTCATGTCTGATCCGGTCTATCGTCGCGTCGTGATCAAGCTGTCCGGCGAATATCTCGCGGGACAGCAAGGCTTTGGCATCGATCAGCCGACCGTCGACCGGGTTGCGGACGACCTGATTGCGGCCCGCAAGCTCGGCACCGAGGTCGCGGTCGTGATCGGCGGTGGCAATATCGTGCGCGGCGTCGAGGTCTCAGCCCGCGGTGTGTCGCGCCCGACCGGCGACACCATGGGCATGCTCGCCACCATGATGAACTGCCTCGCGCTGGAATCGGCGATCGAGCGCAAGGGCACGCCGGCGCGCACGCTGTCGGCCTTCGTGATGCCCGAGATTTCCGAGCTGTTCACCCGCACTGCGGCGCACAAATATCTCGCCGAGGGCCGGATCGTGCTGCTTGGCGGCGGGACCGGCAATCCGTTCTTCACCACCGATACGACCGCGGTGCTGCGCGCCGCCGAGATCGGCGCCCAGGCGGTTCTGAAGGCCACCAATGTCGACGGCGTCTACTCGGCCGATCCGAAGAAGGATCCGGCAGCCACGCGGTTTGACCGGCTGACCCATTCGCAGGCGATCGAGGGCGGCTACAAGGTGATGGATGCGACCGCCTTCGCGCTTGCCCGCGAGACGTCTCTGCCTATCATCGTATTCTCGATCGCGGAGCCGGGTTCGATCGGCGCGATTCTACGTGGCGTCGGCCACGGAACCATTGTCGCCGGCTGACCGCTGCTCATCTGTCGCGCGCCTTCAGGGAAGGTCGCGGGAGCGGTCGCCGGGATCTTGAAGGAGAAACGTGATGTCCACGGGTACTTTCGACCTCAACGAAGTGAAGCGCCGCATGCAGGGCGCCGTCCAGTCCCTCAAGCACGAGCTCGGCGGCCTGCGGACGGGGCGCGCCTCCGCCTCGATGCTCGATCCGGTGCAGGTCGACGCCTATGGCAGCCACATGCCGCTCAACCAGCTCGCCACCGTCAGCGTGCCGGAGCCACGCCTGATCTCGGTGCAGGTCTGGGACAAGTCGATGGTCAAGGCGGTGGAGAAGGCGATCGTCGATTCCAACCTCGGCCTGTCGCCCGCGACCGAAGGCCAGGTGCTGCGCCTGCGCATCCCCGAGCTGAACGAGGAACGGCGCAAGGAACTGGTGAAGGTCGCGCATAAATATGCGGAGGCCGCCAAGGTTGCCGCGCGCCACGTCCGCCGCGATGGCCTCGACGTTCTCAAGAAGCTCGAGAAGAACCACGAGATGTCCGAGGACGACCAGAAGCGCCACGCCGACGAGGTGCAGAAGGCGACCGACGGTACGATCACGGAAATCGACCAGTTGCTGGCCGCCAAGGAAAAAGAAATCCTCACCGTTTAAGGCCACCTTCAATGTCCAACGCCGCCGCGCCCGCAACGGAAGGACCCGACCGGTCCGAGGCGCCCGCGCACGTCGCCATCATCATGGATGGCAATGGGCGCTGGGCGGCCGCGCGCGGTTTGCCGCGTGCGGAGGGGCATCGCCGCGGCGTCGAGGCTCTGCGCCGCGTCGTGCGTGCCTCGCACGAGCTCGGCATCCGCTACCTCACCATCTTCTCCTTCAGCTCGGAGAACTGGTCGCGTCCGGCGAGCGAGATCGGCGATCTCTTCGGTCTGCTCCGCCGCTTCATCCGTAACGATCTCGCCAGCCTGCATCGCGACGGCGTCAAGGTCCGCATCATCGGCGAACGCGATGGGCTCGAGAGCGACATCTGCGCGCTGCTCAACGAGGCCGAGGAGCTGACGCGTGACAACACGCGCCTCACGCTCGTCGTCGCCTTCAATTACGGCTCGCGGCAGGAGATCGCGAAGGCGGCGCAGAAGCTCGCGCGCGAGGTCGCCGAGGGCACGCGCAATCCCGATACGATCGACGCCGAGACGCTGGGAGCGCATCTCGATGCGCCCGACATTCCCGATCCCGATCTCATCATCCGCACCAGCGGCGAGCAGCGCCTGTCCAATTTCCTGATGTGGCAGGCGGCCTATAGCGAGCTCGTGTTCGTGCCGATCCACTGGCCCGATTTCGACAAGGCGGCGCTGGAAAGTGCGATCGCCGAATTCGCCAGGCGCGAGCGCCGTTTCGGCGGCCTGGTCGCGAAAACCGCCTCGTGAGCGAACAAGACGCCGCACCGGCGGGCGCCAAGCCTGCCCCGAGCAATCTGGTGATGCGGGTCCTCGCAGCGCTGGTGCTGGCGCCGCTGACCATCGCGGTCGCTTATGCCGGCGGCTGGTTGTGGGCGCTGCTCGTCACCCTGGTGTCGATCGGGCTGTTCGCTGAATGGCTGACGGTGGTGGGCGCGGGCTCGGCGGCGCTGACCGGGGCAGGGACGATCGTCATCGCGATGATGGGGGCTGCGGTCGCTTTTGGCGGGCTCAAGACCTCCGTCATCGTCGGCCTCGTCGGCGGCGCGATCGTGACGCTGATCGCGCGCGGCAAGTTCATCTGGGCTGCGACGGGCTTTGCTTATGCAGCGGCAGCGCTGCTGGCCTCGATTCTGGTGCGAAAGGATCTCGTCAACGGCTTCTCCGCGCTGATGTTCGTGCTGCTGGTGGTGTGGGCGACCGACATCGGCGGCTATTTTGCCGGTCGCAGCATCGGCGGGCCGAAGCTCTGGCCGCGCGTGAGCCCGAAAAAGACCTGGTCCGGGGCGCTGGGCGGCTTCGTCGCAAGCCTTCTGGTTGCGGTGGGCTTTGCGGCTTGCGGGTTCGGAAAGATGGGGCCATTGCTGCTGGTCAGCGCCATCCTTTCGGTGGTGTCGGCATTGGGTGATCTGTTCGAATCCGCGGTCAAGCGGCGCTTCGGTGTCAAGGATTCCAGTCACTTAATTCCCGGCCATGGCGGGCTTATGGACCGCCTGGACGGTTTTGTCGCCGCCATCCTGGCGGCATGGATTATCGGCTTTCTCCGCCATGGTGTGCATAGCGCCGGAAGCGGTCTTATGGTTTGGTGAGGATATGAGCGCGGTCCCATTGCGTAATAACAAGGCTGCGGCGTCCAGCGTCCGCAGCGTCACAGTTCTCGGCGCTACCGGCTCGATCGGCGACAGCACGATGGATCTGCTGCGCGCTTCGCCCGAGCGCTATCGCGTCGAGGCGCTGACGGCGAACGGCAATGTCGAAGCGCTGGCAAAGCTCGCGAAGGAATTTTCCGCGCGCTTCGTCGCGATCGCCGACACCTCCAAGCTCGCCGAGCTCAAGGCCGCGCTCGCCGGGACCAGCACCGAATGCGGCGCCGGCGAGAGCGCGGTGATCGAGGCCGGCGCGCGTCCGGCCGATTGGGTGATGGCGGCCGTGAGCGGCGCTGCCGGATTGAAACCGGCGCTGGCCGCGGTCGATCGCGGCGCGCATGTGGCGTTGGCCAACAAGGAATGTCTGGTCTGCGCCGGCGATTTCTTCATGCAGCGTGCGGCCAAGGCCGGCGCCTGCATCCTGCCGGCCGATTCCGAGCACAATGCGCTGTTTCAGGCGCTTGCTTCGGGCAATCGGGATGAACTCGTCCGTGTCATCATCACCGCCTCGGGCGGCCCGTTCCGCACCTGGAAGCCGGCTGACATCGAGCAGGCGACGCTCGAGCAGGCTCTGAAGCACCCGAACTGGAGCATGGGCCAGAAGATCACGATCGATTCCGCGTCGATGATGAACAAGGGGCTCGAGGTGATCGAGGCGTCCTATTTGTTCGCGCTGTTGCCTGACGAGATCGACGTCCTCGTGCATCCGCAGTCGATCATCCACGGCATGGTCGAGTTCTCCGACCGTTCGGTGATGGCCCAGCTCGGCGCGCCCGACATGCGCACGCCGATTGCGCATTGCCTCGGCTGGCCCGACCGGATCAAGGGGCCGGCGGCCAAGCTGGACCTCGCCAAGATTGGCCAGCTGACCTTCGAGGCACCGGACTTCGAGCGCTTCCCCGGATTACGGCTGGCTTTCGATTCGCTCCGGACCGGGAAGGGGGCGACCACCGTCTACAACGCGGCCAATGAGGTCGCGGTCGCCGCCTTCATTGCCGGCAAGATCCGGTTCGGCGCGATCGCCCGGCTGGTGGAGGCAACATTGGATGACTGGATTCGCAGCGGGAACCAGGCGCCCCTGACGTCGGCCGATGATGCAATCTCTGTTGACCATGTTGCTCGAAATAGAGCTGCCGCCCTATTGCCTCAAATTGCCTTAAAGGCATCCTAGATGGTTCGGGGCCAGGGCCTTGCGGCGCTGGATGAGGGAATTCGATGATCGACTTTTTTGTCCATAGTTTCAATACGTTGAGCCATGGGCTCCTCGGCTACGCGGTTCCCTTCCTGTTCGTCCTGACGATCGTCGTGTTCTTCCACGAACTCGGCCATTTCCTGGTCGCGCGCTGGGCGGGCGTTCGCGTGTTGACCTTCTCGCTCGGTTTCGGACCTGAGCTGGTAGGTTTCAATGACCGCCACGGCACCCGCTGGAAGATCTCGGCCATCCCGCTCGGCGGCTACGTCAAGTTCTTCGGCGACGAGAGCGAGGCCTCGACCCCCTCGGCCCAGACGCTCGCGGCCATGACGACCGAGGAGCGCGCCGGCAGCTTCCACCACAAGAAGGTCGGCCCGCGCGCCGCCATCGTCGCGGCCGGACCGATCGCCAATTTCATCCTGGGCGCGCTGATCTTCGCGGGCATGGCGCTGTATTACGGCAAGCCGAGCACGATCGCGCGGGTCGATGGCGTCGTCGCCGATGGCGCCGCGGCTGCGGCCGGCTTCAAGATCGGGGACGTCGTCGTCCAGATCGACGGCAAGCCGATCGAGAGCTTTGCCGACATGCAGCGAATCGTTGCGATGAATGCGGGTTCGGCGCTTGCCTTCCAGGTGAAGCGGGACGGCGCCATCGTCTCGCTGACCGCAACGCCGGCGCTGCTCGAGCGCAAGGATCCGTTCGGCAACAGCCACCGTCTCGGTGTGCTCGGTGTGGAGCATAAATCTCAGGCCGGCGAGGCCTCGACCGCCCCGGTGGGCATCGGCGAGGCGCTCAAGATCGGGGTTGAGCAGGTCTGGTTCATCATCACCAGCACCTTCAAGTTCCTGGGCTCTCTGTTCGTCGGAAACGGCAATCCGAACGAGGTCAGCGGGGTTCTGGGCATCGCGAAGATGTCGGGGCAGGCGGCCAGCGCCGGGTTCCAGTTCGTGATCAATTTGTGCGCGGTGCTGTCGGTGTCGATCGGCCTGCTGAACCTGTTCCCGATCCCGCTGCTCGATGGCGGCCACCTGATGTTCTATGCGGCGGAGGTCGTCCGCGGCCGACCCCTGTCCGAGCGGACTCAGGAGATGGGGTTCCGAATCGGGCTCGGTTTAGTGCTGATGTTGATGGTGTTTGCGACCTATAACGACATCCTGCGGATGGCGGCATCTTGATGGAGGCTTTTTTGTGGCGTTGCTGATGAGCAACGTCTTGGAATGAAATTGAAATTACGGCGCTTTCGGCCGTTTGCGGCGTCGGTGAAATTGGCTACAAGCGGCCTGAACTTGGGGAATCTTCCAGACCGGCGTTGGGGTTGGGTCTGGCTCGGAATGATAAGGGCGCGTTGCGCGATGAAGTTTGGACTGCGACTCCGGGGGGGCTTGCTCGCAACCCTGATCATGTTCGGCGCGCCGGTGATTGCCCCGGTCGGGGCTGTTTTTGTGTCTTCGTCTGCGCTCGCTCAGACCGTGCAGTCGATTTCCGTCGAAGGAAATCGCCGGGTCGAGGTGGAGACGATCCGCTCCTATTTCAAGCCGGGTCCGGGCGGGCGCCTGGATCAAGGCGCCATCGACGACGGCCTCAAGGCCTTGATCGAGACCGGCCTGTTCCAGGACGTGAGAATCAACCGCGGCGGCGGCGGCCAGATCGTCGTCTCCGTGGTGGAAAACCCGGTGATCGGCCGGATCGCCTTCGAGGGCAACAAGAAGATCAAGGACGAGCAGCTCACCACTGAAGTCCAGTCCAAGGCGCGCGGCACCTTCTCCCGCGCCATGGTGCAGTCCGACACGCTGCGAGTCGCTGAAATCTATCGCCGGTCCGGCCGCTACGACGTGCGCGTCACGCCCGAGGTCATCGAGCAGCCGAACAACCGCGTCGACCTCATCTTTACGATCGAGGAGGGCGCCAAGACCGGCGTCAAGTCGATCGAGTTCGTCGGCAATGTCGCATTCTCGTCCTATCGCCTCAGGGACGTCATCAAGACCCGCGAATCGAACCTGCTGAGCTTCCTGGCCAGCGGTGACATCTATGATCCCGACCGCGTCGAAGCCGACCGCGACCTGATCCGCCGCTTTTATCTCAAGAACGGTTTCGCCGACGTCCAGGTGGTGGCCGCGCTCACCGAATACGATCCGGAGAAGAAGGGCTTCAACGTCACCTTCAAGATCGAGGAAGGATCGCAGTACCGCGTCGGCGCGCTCGACTTCCGCTCCAGCATTCCGAACTTCGATCCCTCGTCGATGCGCGCCTATTCGCGCGTCAATGTCGGCTCGCTCTACAACGTTGAATCGGTCGAGAAGTCGGTCGAGGAGATGCAGATCGAGGCCTCGCGCCGCGGCTACGCCTTCGCCGTGGTCCGGCCCGGCGGCGACCGCAATTTCGAGGCGCACACCGTCTCCGTCGTGTTCAACATCGACGAAGGTCCGCGCACCTATATCGAGCGCATCAACCTGCGCGGCAACACGCGTACCCGCGATTACGTGATCCGCCGCGAGTTCGACATCTCCGAGGGCGACGCCTACAACCGCGCCCTGGTCGACCGTGCCGAGCGGCGCCTGAAGAACCTCGACTACTTCAAGAGCGTGAAGATCACGACGGAGCCGGGCTCGTCGAGCGATCGCGTGGTCCTGATCGTCGACATGGAAGAGAAATCGACCGGCGACTTCTCGATCTCGGGCGGTTACTCCACCACCGACGGCGCGCTGGCCGAAGTCTCGATCTCCGAGCGCAACCTGCTTGGCCGCGGTCTGTTCGCCAAGGCGTCGGTGACCTACGGCCAATATGCACGCGGTTACTCGCTGTCGTTCGTCGAGCCGTATCTGCTCGACTACCGCGTCGCGCTTGGCCTCGACCTCTATCAGCGCCAGCAGCTGTCCAACAGCTACATCTCCTACGGCACCAAGACGCTCGGCTTCTCGCCGCGCCTCGGCTTCTCCTTGCGTGAAGATCTGGCGCTGCAGCTGCGCTACTCGATCTACCAGCAGGAAATCACGCTGCCGTACTACCTGGCGAACTGTAACAACAATCTGGGTACGTCGGCCTTCAATCCGAGCCCGGCCTTCGTCAATGCCAATGGCGGCGTTCCGGATCTCAGCTCGACCAACGGTCTCGGCTGCTACAGCGACGGCGAAGCTTCGCTGCCGGTGCGCAGGGAGCTCGCCAACGGCAAGACCCTGACCTCGGCGCTTGGCTATACGCTGACCTACAACACGCTGGACAACAACAAGAACCCCACCGACGGTCTGCTCGTCGACTTCCGTCAGGATTTCGCCGGCGTCGGCGGCGACGTCTCCTACCTGAAGTCCGTCATCGATGCGAAGTACTATACTCCGCTGGTGTCTGACATCGTCGGCCTCGTCCGCGTGCAGAGCGGCATGCTGAACAAGATGGGCAGCGATCTGCGCATGCTCGATCACTTCCAGATGGGTTCGAACCTCGTCCGCGGCTTTGCCCCGAACGGCATCGGCCCGCGCGATTTGAACCCCTTCGGTACGCAGGACGCCCTCGGCGGCACCAAGTACTGGGGCGCTTCGCTCGAACTGCAGATGCCGTTCTGGTTCCTGCCGAAGGAAGTGGGTCTGAAGGGCGCGGTCTATGCCGATGCCGGCGCCCCCCGGCCTCTACGACTATAAGGGACCGACCGGCTGGACCACGACCAACGAAGTCAATGTGCCGGGCTGCATCCCCTCGAGCATCAATCCGTCGTCTGCGGGCACCTGTACAGGCCTCGTCTACGACGACAGCAAGGTCGTCCGCTCGTCGGTTGGTGTCGGCCTGATCTGGCAGTCGCCGTTCGGTCCGCTGCGCTTCGACTACGCCGTGCCGCTCAGCAAGGGCAAGTACGATCGCACGCAGGAGTTCCGGTTCGGCGGCGGCACCACGTTCTAATTCGATCAGCACGGCACGATCCGGATCACTGGAACCGGTTTCCGAAAGGGATCGTGCCGATCCAAGAGATGGAGCATGATGCGGCTCGACCGCTTCATGCCGAAGCCGGACCGCGACGGGGTGGAATGGCGCAGCCGACCTTCTTCATAAAGCCGCCTGCCTCAACGCTGGCTGACATTGCCACGCTGACCAAGGCGCAGCTGGTCGATCCCGCCAGGGGCGACCACATCATCACGGGCCTTGCTTCGCTTGACGAAGCGGGCCCGATGCATCTGGCGTTCTTCGACAACCTCAAATACGCCGACGAGATCAAGGCGACCAAGGCCGGCGCTTGCCTGGTGAGCCCGCGCTTCGAGCCCCAGGTGCCCGCGCACGTGGCCGTGCTGCGGGTGGCGCAGCCGTTCCGGGCCTTTGTCAGGATCGCGCGGGAATGGCACGGCGAAGCGCTGAGGCCCCAATCCTGGGTCGGCAATGACGGCATCGCGCCGTCGGCGATCATCGATCCCTCGGCCCGACTCGAGGACGGCGTGATCGTCGATCCCCTGGCCGTGATCGGCCCGGATGTGGAGATCGGCAGCGGCACGGTGGTCGGCGTCGGGGCGGTGATCGGGCCCGGCGTCAAGATCGGCCGGGACTGCAATGTCGGCGCGCGCACCGCGATCCAGTGCGCCCTGATCGGCAACAACGTGCTGATCCATCCCGGCTGCTCGATCGGCCAGGACGGCTACGGCTTCATTTTTTTCGGCCCCGAGGGTCATCTGAAGGTGCCTCAGACCGGGCGGGTGCTGATCCAGAACGATGTCGAGGTCGGCGCCGGGACCACGATCGACCGCGGCAGCTTGCGCGACACCGTGATCGGCGAAGGCACGAAAATCGACAATCAGGTCCAGATCGGTCACAATGTCACGATCGGCCGGCATTGCCTGCTGGCCGCCCAGATCGGGCTCGCCGGCAGCCTGTCCATTGGCGACAACGTGGCACTCGGAGCGAAGGTTGGCATCAACAACCACCTCAAGATCGGGGACGGGGCCCAGGTGACCGCGATGAGCGGCGTCAAGGACGACATCCCGCCGGGCGGACGCTGGGGTGGTTTTTTCGCCAAGCCGACCAAACAATGGTTCAAGGAGATCATCGCGGTGGAGCGCTTGGTACGCGACAGCAGGGCTGATCCGAAGGATGAGGGACGGGAATGACGGAGGAATCACCTGTTAAGTTCGAGCTGGTGGACATCAATGCCATCCTCCAGACGCTGCCGCACCGTTTCCCGATGCTGCTGATCGACCGCGTGATCAACATCCGGGCCGACTACAGCGGCATCGGCATCAAGAACGTCACCTTCAACGAGCCGGCCTTCCAGGGGCATTTCCCGGAGCGACCGGTCTATCCCGGCGTCATGATGATCGAGGCGATGGCGCAGACCGCGGGCGTGATCGGCATCAAGTCGGTCGAAGGCACCGACAAGCCGCGGGCGGTCTATTTTCTCACCATCGACAAGTGCAAATTCCGCAAGCCCGTGCTGCCGGGCGATACCATCGAGTATCACATGCGCTCGCTCGGCCGCCGCAAGGCCATGTGGTGGTTTCACGGCGATGCCAAGGTCAACGGGCAGGTGGTCGCGGAGGCCGACGTCGGCGCCATGCTGACGGACTGAGCGGCACGCGGCCCTCACTGGACGGGCTCACGCGCCGCAATCGTAGCGGCCGCCAGGAGCCTCGCGCTTAATGTTTTGGTTGAAGAACTGACCCATGGATGGCGCGCCCAGGAGACGGTCGGCGGTCTCGGCCGCGACGCCGCAATAGCGCGCATAGCTGCCGCCAGTCGCGACGACGAGGTCGTGATGCGCGCGGTCGTAGCAGACCCGCTGAAGCACAGTGCTGCGGCTGATGTCGCGGCATTCGAATGTCGCGAGGTCGATGCGGCGGCGTTCGCCGGTCTCGACCGTCTCGGACATGATCGGCGCGGCCGCGAGCTGTGCGAGCAGAAGTGCCAGGGCCCTGACCATGAAAGCTGAAGCTCCGCATGAAGTTGTTGAGGAGCCGGGACGACCGCCTCATCCGGCACTTGAAACCGGCAGAGATGATACGTCACTGGACAGATCGGGCATAGTCGCGCTAACCACCGGAAATCTGAGCGACTTCAACGCATAACCAGACCTTCTTGAAGAGTAAGATTGCTTGATGAGCAAGATTGATCCCACCGCACGGGTCGCGGACGGCGCCGTGATCGGCGAGGGCACCGAGATCGGGCCCTATTGCATCATCGGCCCGAATGTCGTGATCGGCGCGAACTGCAAGCTGATTGGGCATGTTACCGTCATCGGCCATACGTCGATCGGGGACGGCGGCGTGATCTCGCCGTTCGTGGTGCTCGGCGGCGCGCCCCAGGATCTCAGCTACAAGGGCGAGCCGACGAAGCTCGAGATCGGCTCTGGCTGCGTCATCCGCGAAGGCGCGACGATGAATGTCGGCACCATCAAGGGCGGCGGTCTGACGCGCGTCGGCAACGGCGGCTACTTCATGAACAACAGCCATGTAGGCCATGACTGCATGGTCGGCAACAACGTGATCTTTGCGACCTCGGCGACGCTCGGCGGCCACTGCGAGATCGGCGACGCCGTCTATATCGGCGGCCTCTCCGCAGTGCACCAGTTCACGCGCATCGGCCCCTACGTGATGGTCGGCGGGGTCTGCGGCGTACGCGACGATGTCATCCCGTATGGGCTCGTTAACGGCCAGTATGCGGTGCTCGAGAGTCTCAACCTGATCGGCATGAAGCGGCGCAAGTTCACCAGGCAGCGACTGGCGACGGTGCGCGGGTTCTACCAAAAGCTCTTCCATGGGCCCGGCACATTCGCCGAGCGGTTAGAGGCGTCCAGGCCGCTTGCAGGCGAAGATCCGGCGATCGCCGAAATCCTCCACTTCATCGGCAAGGGCAAGCGCCCGCTCTGTCTTCCTGCCCTCGCGAAGTGATTTTGGGATGGCCGCGGACATGACATCGGCGGCGTCGGACATCTCATCGCCGGTCGGCATCGTCGCCGGCGGCGGCGCGATGCCGTTCGCAGTCGCCGACTCGCTTGCCGCGCGCGGCATCACGCCGGTGCTGTTTCCGCTGCGCGGGGCCTGCGATCCCGCGCGGGTGGAGAAATTCCGCCATCGCTGGATCTCGGTCGGCCAGCTCGGTCGCGCGATGCGACTGTTCCGCGAGGAGGGCTGCCGCGACCTGATCTTCATCGGCACCTTGGTGCGGCCCTCGCTCTCCGAGATCCGGTTCGACGTCAAGACGATGCGGCTGCTCGGCAATGTCATCCGCGCCTTTCGCGGCGGCGACGATCATCTCTTGTCCGGCGTCGGCCGCATCCTCGAGCAGGATGGCTTTCGCATGGTCGGCATCAAGGACCTCGCCCCCGATCTCCTGATGCCCGAGGGCTGCATCAGTCGCGCCTGGCCCAGCGATACCAGCAAGACCGACATCGCGCGCGGCCGTGCGGTGCTGACTGCGCTCGGTCCGTTCGACATCGGCCAGGCTGCGGTGGTGATCGACGGCCATGTGGTCGCGGTCGAGGACATCGAGGGCACCGATGCGCTGCTCGCGCGCGTCGCGCGGCTGCGCGAGGAGGGGCGCATTCGCGCGGCCGCCGGCCGCGGCGTGCTCGTGAAGGCGCCGAAGAGCGGCCAGGATCTGCGTTTCGACCTGCCGACGATCGGCCCGCGCACCATCGAGGGCGTCGCGGCGGCCGGCCTTGCGGGCCTCGCCGTCATCGCCGGCAACACCATCGCCGCAGAGCCGCAGGCGATGATCGCCCTCGCGGACGCCAAATATCTCTTCGTCATCGGTCTGCCGGCGTGATGCAGTCGCGCGATCCCAAGCGCAAGATCTTCCTGATCGCCACGGAGGAATCCGGCGACCGGCTCGGCAGTGCCTTGATGAAGGTCCTGCGCCAGCGTCTCGGCGACGGCGTGCAGTTCGTCGGCGTCGGCGGACGTACCATGGCGCGCGAAGGGCTGGAATCGCTGTTTCCGATCGAGGAGCTGTCAATCGTCGGATTTGCCGCGGTGGTGCAGCAATTGCCGAAAATTCTGCGGCTGATCCGCGAGACGGCCGACGCCGTGGCCGACGCCGCGCCGGACGCGCTCGTCATCATCGACAGCCCCGATTTCACCCATCGCGTCGCCCGCCGCGTGCGCGCGAAGAATCCTGCGATCCCGGTCGTCGATTACGTCTCGCCGCAGCTCTGGGCGTGGCGGCCGGGGCGGGCGCGGACCATGCTCGGTTATGTCGACCATGTGCTCGGTCTGCTGCCGTTCGAGCCGGAGGAATACCGCAAGCTCGGCGGACCGCCATGCAGCTATGTCGGCCATCCCTTAGTCGAGCAATTGCCCTCGCTGCGGCCGAACGCGGAGGAGCAGGCACGTCGCGACGGCGATCCGCCGGTGCTTTTGGTGCTGCCCGGCAGCCGCCGTAGCGAGGTCAGGCACCATCTCGATGTCTTCGGCGGGGTGCTCGGCCGCTTGCAGGCGGAAGGCCACGCCTTCGAACTGATACTGCCGACCATGCCGCATCTCGAGGCCACCATCCGCGAGGGCATCGCGAGCTGGCCGGTCAAGCCAAGGGTCGTGACCGGCGAGAACGAGAAGCGCGCCGTGTTCCGTATCGCGCGTGCGGCGCTGGCCAAATCCGGTACGGTGACGCTGGAGCTCGCACTGTCGGGTATTCCAATGGTGACGGCCTATCGCGTCGGTGCGATCGAGGCCTTCATCCTGCGTCGCGCGATCCGCGTCTCCTCGGTGATCCTTGCCAATCTCGTGATCGGCAAGGATGTCATTCCGGAGTACCTGCAGGAGGAGTGCACGCCGGAGAAACTGGCGCCGGCACTCGCCGAGGTGCTGACGGATTCGCCGCTGCGCAAGCAGCAGGTCGAGGCCTTTGCCCGGCTCGACCAGATCATGTCGACCGGCCACAAATCACCGAGCGTGCTCGCCGCCGACATCGTGCTCGAGACGATGCGCAAGGGACGGCGGTAACAGAGGTCTCGTAGGGTGGGCAAAGGCGCGTCGCGCCGTGCCCACGATTCGTCGCGATGAGAAGAATTCGTGGGCACGCTTCGCTTTGCCCACCCTACGAGACCGTGAACGTTGCGCCATTGTGGCCGGATCAAGTTCTACGCAAGTCCTGCATCCACCCGAAAACACTGGCTGGTGATGCGCTGGCTTTCGTCGGAGGCGAGGAATAGCGCCATGTTGGCGATGTCCTCGGGCGTCACTGCATCCGGAACGGCCTGACGGGAGCGCATTTCGGTGATGACCTGCTCGTCCGGATACCACAGCCGGCGTTGACGTTCGGTGATGACCATGCCTGGCGCAATCGCGTTGACGCGGATGCGGTCGGGGCCGACCAGCCGGGCCAGCGAGTTGGTGAAACCGACGATCGCCGCCTTTGCCCCGGCGTAGACCGGCAGCGCCGGTGCACCGCGCATCCAGGCGATCGACGACATGTTGATGATCGAGCCGCCGCCGCGCGCCTGCATCTGCGGCACCACCGCTTGCGCCGCAAAGAAGACGTGCTTGAGATTGAGGCCGATCATCCAATCGAACTCTGCCGGCGTCACCTCGGCCAGCACCTGGCGTTGATCATTGGCGGCATTGTTGACGAGGACCGCGGCATCGCCGAGCGATCGCTGCACCTGCGCCATTGCGGCCCGCAAGGCCTCGATGTCCAGGAGGTCGCATGGCACGAACAAGGGCGCGGCTTCGGACGCAGCGCTCACCTCCGCGACCAGCGCCCCGCCGGCTTCTTCATCCACATCGAGGAACGCGACGCGCGCTCCCTGGGCCGCGAAGGCGCGCACGAAGGCGGCCCCGATGCCGCTGGCGCCGCCGGTGATCAGTACGACGCGGTCCGCAAGTCCGGCATAGCTCGTCTTTGTCATGCGATCAGTCGCTCCGTCTCGGGGTCGAACAGGCAAATGCGGCGCGTGTCGAGCGCGAAGGGGGCTGCCGTCCCCGGCGGGGGGCGGATGTCCGGCGTGATGCGCGCCAGCGCGGACTCGCCGCCGAGCCGCAGCAGCACGATGGTTTCGGCGCCGGTGGGCTCGACCATCTCCACCGGCGCGTGGACGACGATGGGTGCACCGCCGGAGAACACGCGGTTGCCCTCCGCGATGCATTCCGGCCTGATCCCGAACACCACCTCGCGGCCAAGATAGGGTGCCGCCGAATCGTATCCCTGCAGACGAAGGCGAACTTCGTCCGGCCGACCCGCGCCGATCACGACCACGGGGCCGCCGGCGTCGGCCTCGAGCCGCGCCGGCATGGTGTTCATCGGCGGGGAGCCCATGAAGCGTGCGACGAACAGATTGGCGGGATAGCGGTACACGGTATCGGGATCGGCAAACTGCTGCACCACGCCGCGATGCATCACGGCGATCCGCGTCGCCATCGTCATCGCCTCGATCTGGTCGTGGGTGACATAGATGATGGTCGCGCCGATGCGCTGGTGCAGCCGCTTGATCTCCATCCGCATCTCGACGCGCAGTTTTGCGTCGAGATTGGACAGCGGCTCGTCGAACAGGAAGAGCAGGGGATCGCGTACCAACGCACGGCCCATCGCCACGCGCTGGCGCTGGCCGCCGGAGAGCTGCGATGGCTTGCGGCCGAGCAACGGCTCGATCTGGAGCAGTTTTGCGACGTCCGCGACCGCCTTGTCCCGCGCCGCCTTCGGCACGTGACGGCATTCCATGCCGAAGGTGATGTTCTGGCGTACGGTCATGGATGGGTAGAGCGCGTAGGACTGGAACACCATGGCGATGTCGCGATCCTTGGGCGGGACGTCATTGACCACGCGTCCGCCGATCTCGACGGTCCCGGCGCTCGGATGATCGAGCCCGGCGACGATGTTGAGCAGCGTGGACTTGCCGCAGCCGGATGGCCCGACCAGCACCGTGAACTCGCCGCTTTCGATGTCGAGATCGATGCCCTTCAGCACCTCCAGATTGGCGTAGCGCTTCGACAGGGTTCGAATGCTCAGTGCTGCCATGACAACTCCATCATTTCACGGCCCCGGCAGTCAGGCCGCGGACGAAGTATTTGCCACCGAGGAGATAGATCAACAGCGTCGGGAGCGCCGCGATGATCACCGCGGCGCTCTGCACGCCGTGCTGCGGGATGTCTGCGACTGCAGCGGACAGCGCGATGAGAGCGGCGGTGACGGGTTGCTGCTGGCCGCTCGTGAATGTCACGCCATAGAGGAACTCGTTCCAGATATGCGTGAACTGCCAGATCACGGTGACGATCAGGATCGGCGGCGAGAGCGGCAGGATGATGCGCCAGAAGATACGGAAGAACCCGGCGCCGTCGATGCGCGCGGCCCTGATCAATTCATGGGGGATGGCGACATAATAGTTGCGGCAGAACAGCGTGGTGAAGGAGAGCCCCTGGATCGTGTGAATCAGCACGAGGCCCGCCAGCGTGTTGATGAGACCGATGTCGCGCAGCACGATGGTCCAGGGAAGCAGGCGCATCTGCTGGGGCAGGAACAGGCCGAGGGTCACGATGCCGTAGATCCAGGTGTCGCCGCGAAAACGCCAGAGCGACACGGCGTAGCCGGCAATGGCACCGAGCAGGGTCGAGAAGATCGTCGCAGGAATCGTGACGAGGGCGGAGTTCAGCATGTACGGGCGGATGCCGGCGCAGGTCTCGGCAACGCAGAAGCCGCTCCAGGCAGCCAGGTAGTTGCTCCAGGCCCAGTGCTGCGGCCAGCCGATCATCGAGCCCTGCGCGATCTCCTCGTTGCCGCGGAGCGAATTCAGCACCACAACAGCCAATGGTGCGAGCCATGCTGCAGCGATCAGCAGGACGATGAGGTAGATCAAGATCCGGCTTGGTGCGAAAGTCCGCTCACGCATGGGCGGCCCGCCGTCGCTGAACATATCGCCACGCCGCATACGGCAGCAGCACCGCGAGAAGAATGAGCAGCATGAGCACCGCCGCCGCCGCTCCCCGGCCGAGCAGGCTGCGCTGGAACATCAGGTCGTAGACGACCAGTGCTGGCAGCTGGGTCGCGATTCCCGGTCCGCCGTTGGTGAGCGCGCGCACGAGGTCGAACGTCGAAATCGCGAACTGCAACTGGATCACGACGACGGTGATGGTGATCGGCCAAAGCGACGGCAGAATGATGCGCCGGTAGATTCGAAATGGCCCGGCGCCGTCGATCTGCGCGGCCTTGATGATGTCGGTGTCGACGGAGCGAAGGCCGGCAAGGAACAGCGCCATGGCGAAGCCCGAGGATTGCCAGATCGCGGCGATCACGATGGTCCAGATCGCCATGTCGCGATCGATCAGCCAGTCGAACTTGAAGGAGGTCCAGCCGAGGTCGTGGACGAGCTTCTGGATTCCGAGGCCGGGATTGAGCAGCCAACTCCAGACCGTGCCGGTGACCACGAACGACACCGCAAGCGGATAGAGGAAGACGGATCGCAGCAGGTTCTCGCCGCGAATGCGCTGGTCGAGCAGGATCGCAAGGGCGAGGCCGGTCACCAAACTCAGCAGCACGAAAGCGCTGCCGAACAACAGCAGATTGTCGAAGGCGATCTGCCAATTCCGCGATGCCGCCACCGCCGAGTAGTTGCGCAAGCCCACCCAGCCCGTAACAGGGACCAGCGTGGATGGCGTGAACGAGATCCAGATCGTCCACAGCGAGAACGACACGAGGTGCGCGGCTGACAGCAGCAGCGGCACCCAGATCATCAGATATTCCGGCAGCCGGCGCACCCATTCCGGAAGCGCCGGCCGGCCCGGTCTTATCGCGGCGGCATTGCTCAACGTGCGCCCTCGACGGCCTCGGCCAGACGAGTGGCTGCCTGCTCCGGCTTGATCGTCTTGTTCTTTACGTACTCCGTGATCACGTCGATCATCGCGGCGGTCATGCCGTTTTCCTGCGCCATGTTGTGCGCGAGGCTCAGGACCGCCTGGTTGCTGGCGATTGCGTCCTTCAGAGCTGCCGCGGTGCGCCGCTGACCGTCCGACCAGCCTTCGCCGGACAGATCGACGTCGGTACGCACGGGGATCGATCCCGTGATCTGCGAATACATGGTCTGGATCGCCGGATCCATGACGAGCTGGGCCATCAGCGTCTGGCCGGCCTGCAGGTCAGGCTCCTTGCGCTGCCAGAAGATGAAGGCATCGGCGTTCAACAGGAACACCGGCTTGCTATTGTCGCTCGGACCTGGCGCGATCATGAAGTCCTCGAACTTGAAACCGGCATTGCGCAACACGCCCTGCGCCCAGCCGCCCATGATCATCATGCCCATGTCGCCGTCGATGAAGCGCTTCAAATTGGTCGAGAAGTGCTGGGCGCCGACGTTGGGGTCCATCCAGTCGGCGATCTTGCGCACCTGTGCGAACGCAGCCTTGATCTCGGAGCCCTCCAGGGCCTTCTTCTCGAGATTCATGATGGCGGCGCGGTATGCGAGGGGACTGATGCCGGCCAGAGCGGCTTCGAATTTTTGCCCGTCGTCGGGGCGGGTGCCGCCGTTGGCGATGGGATAGGGGACGCCGCCCGCTTTCATCTTGTCGGCGAGCTCGTTGAAGTCTGCCCAGGTGACGGGGATCTTGTCGGCCTTGGCCTTGTCCATCGCGCGTTTGGAGAGAAACAGCATGTTGGTGCTGTAGATCTGCAACGGCAGTGCGATCCATTTGCCGCCCGGCTTGTGCAATTTCGCAAGGTCCGGCGCGACCACCTTCTCATAGCCGGCGGCAGCGACGACGGCGTCGAGATCGACGGTCGGGGCAATCTTCGACCAAGCTGCGATCTCGGGACCCTTGAGCTGCGAGCAGGCCGGCGGATCGCCGGCCATGATCTGGGCGCGCAGCTTGTTCATCATCTCGGTGGTGAACCCGGGGACGGGCGAGTGCTGCCAGACGCCGCCCTTCTCCTCGAACTTCTTGCCGAGCGCGGTGATGGCTGCCCCATCGCTGCCCGCGGACCATTGCGAGATTGCGGTCAGGCGCGGCTTGACCGCGCCTTGCGCGCGGGCAAAGGCCGGCAGTGCGAGCGCGGCAGCGGATCCAGCGAGCAGACGGCGCCTTGTTGTCGTGATCGGCATGGCAGTTCCTCCCGGTGTGAACTCTCTTGCGCGCGAGCCGCGCAGCTTCAGGCCGTCTCAGGCGGCCTCCGTCGACGCGGCCGGCATGCCGCCGCGGCAGGCGAGGCAGAACGCGGCGAAGGCCAGCGCGGCCCTGGGATCATTGCCGTTCGACGGCGGCACGAAAGCCAGCGACACCTGCGCATGCTTGCGGCCGCCGAGCAGGCAGGCATCGACGCCGTCGACCAGCGCTTTCCGATCGCCTTCCGCAAGGAGCGAAGGCCAGCCGGAGATGGCGACGCCGTGACAGGGCTTGACGTTCAGCGTGTTGCCGATCGCGAGCCCAAGGCGATACAGGCGATGCCGCAGCTCCTGACGCACGCGCGAGGAGATCGGGATCGCGCTGACCCAATCGCTGCCGAGCTGGAGCAACTCCGGCTCGGGCACGCCGAGAAGCTCGGCCAGCGCCGGAAGCGAAGTATAGGCCTCGACACAGCCGAGGTGGCCGCAGCGACAGCGCGGCCCGCCTTCGCCAAACACCATGTGACCGAGCTCGATTGGCTGGAGCGCGTCGGTCTCGACGGGATCATCCATCCAGGCGCCCGCAACGCCATGGCTGACAAAGACGAACAGGTGCGTGTCATTGAATGGATAGTTTTCGGTGCGACAGCGATGGAATGTGGCGTGCGCCACGACCGAATTGGTAAATTCGACGGGCACGTCGGCGAACATCTCGCCGAACATGTCGCTGATGCGCCCGACGTCACAGGGAATGATGAGGTTGCCCGCGGCGCTGAGCCGGCCGAGGCCCGGAATGGAGACGCCGACCTGAGAGAGGACGACGCGGCGGCGCCGCGTCCAGTCGCGCAGCAATGTCATCGCTTCGCGAAACGCCCGGTCGACGGTCTCGACGGTCGGCGTCTTCGGCAGGGGCACGCGCTCGGTGTAGTGCAGCTCGCCCGACAGGCCGCCGACGCCGAGGCTGAGGTGCTGAGCGGTCAGCTCGAAGGCTGCGAGGGCAACCGAGCCGTCGAGCGACACGAGTCCGGTCGGGCCGCCGACGTAGGGGGCAGGGCGCCGCACTTCCTCGATCAGGCCTTCGGTCTTCAGGTCAAGCAGGATGCGCGACAGGCTCGCTTCGGACAGGCGCACGGCCTTGGCCAGCGGCGGGCGAAACGAGCCACCCGACTGAAGCAGGTGAGTCAAAATGGCAGCGCGCGTCTGCCGCCGACTTCTCGGCTGCTCCGGCATTTCCATCCCTGTCGTCATTCTTACTTAGTGTAAGAATTTGCGCGCGGAGCGCTCTGACTGTCAAGGCGTTTGCGGCCGCAGGCGTGGACTTTGTTGTTGTGCGCGGCAGCAAGCGTGTCACGGCCCGATTGGTCTCGTAGGGTGGGCAAAGCGAAGCGTGCCCACGACGTCGTATCTGTTGCGGAGAGGTGGTGGGCACGCTGCGCTTGCGCACCCTACGGCACCTCCATAAACAAAAACGGCGCCATCTTGCGATGGCGCCGCTTCGAAAGCCGTATCGGCTTGGAGCTTACTTGCGATCCTTGATCGCGACGTAGTCGCGGCGGGTGACGCCGGTGTAGAGCTGGCGCGGACGGCCGATCTTCTGCTGCGGGTCCTCGATCATCTCGCTCCACTGGCTGATCCAGCCGACGGTGCGGGCGACCGCGAACAGCACGGTGAACATCGAGACCGGGAAGCCCATCGCCTTCAGCGTGATGCCCGAATAGAAGTCGACGTTCGGGTAGAGCTTGCGGTCGATGAAGTACTGGTCGCTGAGCGCGATCTTCTCGAGCTCGAGCGCCACCTTCAGCATCGGATCGTCGCCATGGCCGGTCTCCTTGAGCACGGCGTGACACATCTTCTGCATGATCTTGGCGCGCGGATCGTAGTTCTTGTAGACGCGATGACCAAAGCCCATCAGGCGGACTTCGGAGTTCTTGTCCTTCACCTTGGCGATGAATTCGGGAATCTTGTCCACGGAGCCGATCTCGGCGAGCATCGCGAGGGCTGCTTCGTTGGCGCCGCCATGCGCCGGACCCCACAGGCAGGCGATGCCGGCGGCGATGCAGGCGAACGGGTTGGCGCCGGAGGAGCCGGCGATGCGCACCGTCGAGGTCGAGGCGTTCTGCTCGTGGTCGGCATGCAGGATGAAGATCTTGTCCAGCGCGTCAGCGAGCACCGGGTTGATCTTGTAGTCCTCGCACGGCACGGCGAAGCACATGTGCAGGAAGTTCTCGGCGAACTTGAGCGAGTTCTTCGGGTACACGAAGGGCTGGCCGACCGTGTACTTGTAGGCCATCGCCGCCAGCGTCGGGATCTTCGCGATCATGCGCATGGAAGCGATCATGCGCTGCTTCGGATCGTTGATGTCGGTGGAGTCGTGATAAAACGCGGCGAGCGCGCCGACCGCAGCCACCATGATCGCCATCGGATGCGCGTCGCGGCGGAAGCCCTGGAAGAAGCGGGCCATCTGCTCGTGCACCATCGTGTGATGGGTCACGCGGTCGTCGAAATCCTTCTTCTGCGCGGCGGTCGGCAGATCCCCAAACAGCAGGAGATAGCAGGTCTCGAGGAAGTCGCCGTTCTCGGCGAGCTGCTCGATCGGGTAGCCGCGGTATTCCAGCACGCCCGCGTCGCCGTCGATATAGGTGATCTTCGACTGGCAGCTCGCGGTGGGGGTGAAGCCGGGATCGTAGGTGAACAGGCCGGACTGGCCGTAGAGCTTGCCGATATCGACGACATCAGGCCCGACGCTGCCGCTGTGGATCGGGAGATCGTAGTTCTTGTTTCCGACCGTCAGCGTAGCGGTCTTATTGCTCGGTTTTGCGTCCATCGTAGGTCCCCGATGAAATGTGAAGCGGGCCGGAGCCGGAGGCCCCCTTTGCGAGATGATGGGGCAGGCCGGATGTTCCAGAAGGTACGGGGGAGATGGGTATATTATTGCTGTGTGCGCTGCAAGATCACCGCACGCATGCTCGACTTACGTCTTAGTCTGGTCCTTGGACTGATCCTCAAGCCGGCCGAGGCTTTCCTGGCGTCCCAGGACGTCCAAAACCTCAAATATACCAGGCGACGTCGTCCGCCCGGTCAGCGCGGCCCGCAAGGGTTGGGCGACCGCGCCGAGCTTGAGACTATTTTCCTCGGCAAAAGCGCGTAGCGCGGCTTCGGTGGTGGCGCCGCTCCATATCTCGACTTTCTCCAACGCGGAATGAAGCTGGCCGATCAGCTTGCGGTTCTCTGGCGTCAGCAGCGCTTGTGCCTTGGGATCGAGCTCCAGCGGCCGGTCGGCGAAGATGAAATAGGCGCTGTCGATCAGCTCGATCAGCGTCTTGGCGCGCTCCTTCAGGGCCGGCATGGCCTTGAGAAGCTGGGCGCGCGTAGTGTCGTTTAATTTGGCCTTAATCTCGTCGCGTGCGGGCACGAGATGGTCGAGCACGTCCTCGAACATCTTCACGAGTGATTGATCGTCGGCGTGGCGGATGTAGTGGCCGTTGAGGTTTTCCAGCTTGGCGAAATCGAAGCGGGCAGCGGCGCGGCCGACGCTGGCGAGGTCAAACGCCGCGATCATCTCCTCGGTCGAGAAGATCTCCTGGTCGCCATGGCTCCAGCCGAGCCGGACGAGGTAATTGCGTAGCGCGGCCGGCAAATATCCCATGGCGCGGTAGGCATCGACGCCGAGCGCGCCGTGACGCTTGGAGAGCTTCGAGCCGTCCGGGCCGTGGATCAGCGGAATGTGGGACATGCTCGGCAGAGCCCATCCCATCGCATCGTAGATCTGCTTCTGGCGCGCGGCGTTGATCAGATGATCGTCGCCGCGGATCACATGGGTGACGCCCATGTCGTGGTCGTCGACCACCACGGCGAGCATGTAGGTCGGGTTGCCATCGCCGCGCAAGAGCACGAGGTCGTCGAGGTTCTCGTTCTGCCAGACCACGCGGCCCTGGACCTGGTCCTCGATCACGGTCTCGCCGGTCTGCGGCGCGCGCAGGCGGATCGTCGGCTTGACGTTGGACGGGGCTGTCGCGGGATCGCGATCGCGCCACATCCCGTCATAGAGGCGGGTGCGCCCTTCCGCGCGCGCCTTCTCGCGCATGGCGGCGAGTTCCTCTGCGGTCGCGTAGCAGCGATAGGCCTTGCCGTCGGCGAGCAGCTGCTCGGCGACCTCGCGGTGGCGCGCGGCACGGCTGAACTGGTAGGTGACCTCGCCGTCCCAGCCGAGCTCCAGCCATTTCAGACCGTCGAGAATGGCGCCGATCGCCGCCTCCGTGGAGCGCTCCCGGTCGGTGTCCTCGATCCGGAGCAGCATCTTGCCGCCGTGCTTCTTCGCATACAGCCAGTTGAACAGCGCGGTGCGGGCGCCCCCGATATGGAGGAAGCCGGTCGGCGAGGGAGCGAAGCGCGTGACGACGGAATTGGTCATTCTTGGCAGGGCCTATGCTTTGGAGGCGGTGGTGTATAGCAGGAACGGGACATAAACAAAGCCCGCCGGCGGACCTGCCAGGCCCCGCTTGAGGCCTGCTTAAGCTCTTGGCTCAGCCTCCCGAATTTGGCAGAAGAACCGCTGATTTCCCGACAGGATTTTCGTAATGACAGAACCGGTGGCAGCTGAGGTTGGGCGCGATTTCATTCGTGACATCGTCCAGGCCGACCTCGACCAGGGCAAATACAGGGAGATCGTGACCCGGTTCCCGCCGGAGCCGAACGGCTATCTGCATATCGGTCATGCCAAGTCGATCGCGCTGAATTTCGGCATCGCCCAGGAGTTTCCGGGCCGCTGCCATCTGCGTTTCGACGACACCAACCCGGTCAAGGAAGAGCAGGAATATATCGATTCCATCCAGGCCGACGTGCGCTGGCTCGGCTTCGACTGGGGCAAGAACCTGTTCTTTGCTTCGGACTATTTTGACCGCCTGTACGAATGGGCGGAGCAGCTGATCCGCGACGGCCTCGCTTATGTCGACGACCAGACCCAGGAGGAGATCCGCCTCTCGCGCGGCACGCTGACCGAGCCCGGCAAGAACTCGCCGTTCCGCGACCGCAGTGTGGACGAAAACCTCGGCCTGTTCCGCCGCATGAAGGCCGGTGAATTCCCGAACGGCACGCGGGTGCTGCGGGCCAAGATCGATATGGCAGCCGGCAACATCAATCTGCGCGATCCCGTGCTGTACCGCATCCTGCATGCGCATCATCCGCGCACCGGCACCAAGTGGCACATCTATCCGAGCTACGATTATGCCCACGGCCAGTCGGACGCGATCGAGGGCATCACGCATTCGATCTGCACGCTGGAGTTCGAGGACCACCGGCCGCTCTACGACTGGTTCATCGAAAAACTGCCGGTGCCGTCGCAGCCGCACCAGTATGAATTCGCGCGGCTCAACCTGACCTATACGCTGCTGTCCAAGCGCGTGCTGACCCAGCTCGTCCGCGACGGCCATGTCGCGGGCTGGGACGATCCGCGGATGCCGACCATGGCGGGGATGCGCCGCCGCGGCGTGCCGCCGGCCGCGCTGCGTGAATTCGTCAAGCGCATCGGCGTCGCCAAGGCCAACAGCGTGGTCGACGTCGGCATGCTCGAGTTCTGCATCCGCGAGGAGCTGAACCGCACGTCGCAGCGACGCATGGGCGTGCTGCGGCCGCTCAAGGTGGTGATCGAGAACTATCCGGAAGGGCAGACCGAGGAGCTCGAGGCGATCAACCATCCGGATGACCCGTCCGCCGGCACGCGCAAGATCACGTTCGGCCGCGAGCTCTATATCGAGCAGGACGACTTCATGGAGAACCCGCCGAAGAAGTTCTTCCGCCTGTCGCCGGGCAACGAGGTGCGACTGCGCTACGCCTATTTCGTCAAGTGCACCGGCGTGATCAAGAACGACAAGGGCGAGGTGGTGGAGCTGCGCTGCACCTATGATCCCGCGACCAAGGGCGGCAACGCGCCCGACGGCCGCAAGGTCAAGGCGACGATGCATTGGCTGCCGGCGGCGGCGTCGGTGCCCGCGGAGATCCGCATCTACAACCAGCTGTTCGCCAATCCGAGCCCGGACGCCCAAAACTTCGCGGCCGATCTCAATCCGAACTCGCTGGAGATCCTCAGCGACGCTCGGATCGAGGCATCGGTCGCAGCGAGCAATTCGACCGAGCCGATGCAGTTCGAGCGGCAGGGCTATTTCGTCCGCGACAAGGACTCGACGCCGGGCAAGCCGGTGTTCTCCCGCACCATCGGCCTGCGCGACACCTTCGCGAAGGAAGTCGCAAAAGGGTGATGCGCATATGAGCAACGAAGCCGACGCCATCGTTTCCGCCATCATCGCGAAATGGTGCGCCGGCTTCGCGACGCTCGACGCCGCCGCGCTCTCGTCGCTCTATGCGAAAAACGCGTTCTTCTTCGGTTCGAACCCGAAACTCTATCGGGGCAGGGACGGTGTTGCCGATTACTTCAACGGCCTGCCGCGCTGGCGCAAGCCGAGCGCCGTATTCTCCGACGTGAACGCAGCGCAGGCCGGCCCCGATCTGATCAACATGGCCGCGACCATCTCGTTCGACCTCGCCGGCGAGCGCCCTGATCTCGTCGTCAAGATGAGCTGGGTCATCGTCCGCGAGGACGGCGACTGGAAGATCGTCAATCACCACGCTTCGGCGAAGGCGCCGCTGATCTGATTGGCGCTCTTCATCAGTTTGTCATTCCGGGATGGCCCGAAGGGCCAGGCCCGGAATCCATAACCCCAGCTTGTGGTTATGGATTCTCCGATGCGCAATTGCGCATCATAGCTCGCGCCAAGTGGCGCGCCCCGGAATGGCAGCAGAATACGAACCGAAGCTCTCTCCGCGCGTTGAGGTGGCTCCAACCAAGGATCCCACCATGCAGAACATTGCAGAGCATATGGAAGTCATCGGCGCCGACGGCGTTCATGTCGGCACGGTCGACAAGGTCGAAGGCAATCGCATCAAGCTGACCAAGAAGGACAGCGGCGAGGGCAGCCACAAGGGCCACCATCATTTCATCGACAAGGGCCTCGTCGCCGGTGTCGAGGGTAACAAGGTGCGGCTGTCGGCCAAGGCGGATGTCGCCGTGACGATGGAAGAGGAAAAGTAGGGGGAGTCCCTTCGTTCTCGATTTGTACCGCTATTCGCGCGGCCGCACGTTCCGGTAGCCTTGGCGACAATCGCGTCGCGTAGGGTGCAGGGATGGCGGAGCCGGGCCGGCCAGCACGGTCCCAGGGTATAGCCGGGACGTGGCCGGTCGGTCGTGCTGCGCAGGCGGGCGGCTTGGTGCCGGCGGGCTTTGGCGCCTGGTCGGGAATCGTCGAGACGCTGCGTGAATGGGCCCGCGCGGAGGCCGGCGCCGGGCGACTGTTGCCGTGGGTGCCTGTCGCCTTTGGCGGTGGCATCGCACTCTATTTTGCCGCCGATCATGAGCCGGTGCTGTGGGTCGTTGCTGCGACGGCGATCGCGCTCACGTTTGGCGCGGTGCTGTTGCGGCGGAGCCGGCTGTTTGCGCCTGCGATCATGATTGCGGCGGTCGCTTCCGGCTTTGCCGTGGCAACCTGGAAGACGGCGCGCATCGCCCACCCCGTGCTGGCCAAGCCGCTCTATTCAGTGTCGCTGTCGGGTTTCGTCGAGGCCCGCGATATCCGCGAGCGAACCGATCGTTTCGTGCTGCGCGTCACGGCCATGGAGGCGCAGCGCAGCGAGGTCAAGCTGGAACGCGTCCGCCTGTCGGTGCGCAAGGGCACTGCGCCCGAGGTCGGCAGCTTCGTGCAGCTCAAGGCGCGGCTGATGCCGCCGCTCTCGCCGGTGCGCCCCGGCAGCTACGATTTTTCGCGCGACATGTTCTTTCAGGGCATCGGCGCCTCCGGCTTCGTGATGGGCGCGATCACGGCTTCAGTCCCGCCCGATGCCGGCGGCCTGCGGCTGCGTTATGGCGCCTTCATGCAGGGCCTGCGCGATGCGATCGACGCCCGCATCCGCGCCACGCTCGAGGGCGACAACCGCGCGATCGCGACAGCGCTGCTCACCGGGCGGCGCGATGCGATTTCCACGCCGGTCAACGACGCGATGTTCATCTCGGGGCTCGGCCATGTGTTGTCGATCTCCGGCTATCACATGGCGGTCGTCGCCGGCGTCGTCTTCTTCGCGGTGCGCGCACTGCTGGCCTTGATCCCGGGACTGGCGGCCGGCTTTGCCATCAAGAAATGGTCGGCGGCCGCAGCGCTGGTGGCGGCTGCGTTCTATCTGCTCTTGTCTGGCGCGGAGGTCGCGACGCAACGTTCGTTCTTCATGACGGCGGTGGTGCTGATCGCCGTGATGGTCGATCGCCGCGCCATCACCTTCCGTACGCTCGCGGTGGCGGCGCTGATCGTGCTCGCGGTCGCGCCGGAAGCGCTTGTGCATCCGAGTTTCCAGATGTCCTTTGCCGCGACGCTCGGTCTCGTCGCGCTGGTACAGATCGGCATGCCGAACCTGTTTGCCTCACCCGATCATTCGGCGACCGCGCGCGTCGCGATGTGGGGCGGCCGCGAGATCGCGATGCTATTCCTGGCCTCGCTGATCGCCGGGCTTGCGACCACGCCCTACGCCGCCTTCCACTTCCACCGCGTCACGCCCTACGGCGTGCTCGCCAATCTCGGTGCGATGCCGGTGGTCTCGGCGCTGGTGATGCCGGCGGGGCTGCTGGGATTGCTCGCAGCGCCGTTCGGGCTCGACGGCGTGTTCTGGTGGCTGATGGGGATCGGCATCGACTGGATGGTCACGGTCTCGCGCTGGGTGGCGGCATTGCCGGGCGCGGTCGGCCGCATCCCGGCGTTCGGCATCGCGCCGCTGATCGCAGCGAGCCTGGGGGTCATCGTGATGGGCCTGTTGCGCACGCCGTTGCGCTGGGGCGGTGCCGTCGTGCTGCTGGTTTCCATCGGCTGGGGGCTGTCGGTGCGGCAGCCCGATATCCTGATTGCCGGGGACGGCGCGAGCGTCGCGGTGCGGGGCGGGGACGGGCGTTTGCATCTGATCAGGGCAGGCAAGGACAATTTCGTGCTGAGGGAGTGGTTGGCTGCCGACGCCGATCCGCGCGATGCCGGCAGTAGCGCGCTGGCGAGCGGCATATCGTGCGACGAGTCGGGCTGCGTAACGCCGCTCGCAGACGGACGGCTGGTCGCGCTGGCCTCGCGCATCGACGCGTTGGCGGACGATTGCAACCGGGCTGCACTGGTGGTGACGTCGAGGCCCGCGCCGCACGATTGTGCGGCGATGGTGGTGGATCGGCAGCGGCTCGCTCGCCAGGGCGCGCTGGCATTGACCCAGCGTGGCGACGGCTTTTCGGTTCAGGCGGTGAGGGCAAGAGGCACGAACCGCCCGTGGTTACCGGCCGGTGCGGGCGAAGGTGACTTCGACGGCAGCCTTGCGCAGAAGGCGGCTCCCCGCAGCCGCGACGCAACGCCATCGGAGACCGACTTGCAGGCCGACGATTGACGCCATCGATTACAGATACCAGGCCAGCACGGCTTCGAGCTTTGCCTTGCCGATGACCGGCAGGGCCACCATTCGGCTCAGCCCGGCTGCGCAGGCCTCAGAGCCCGCGATCGAGCCGTCATGAGTGAGATCGTCGTTGAGCGCGGGCATGCCGGCGGCCCAGGCGCCGCCGATGCTGCCTTCGCCTCTGGCAATGGAATTGGCGGCATAGCGGGCGGCAAGGTCGGTCTGCGCGCTGCAATCGCCGGCGCGAAAGACCAGCGCCGAACGGGCCTCGTTCGGGACCCAGATCTCGAAGCGTCGCGCAATCGGCGTTGCCTGCGCGGAGAGGAAAGTCAGGACCCAGGTTTGGTCGGTGCCGGTTCGGTAGGGCACGCCGACACCCAGATTGATCCCGACCTTGGCTGCGTCCTCCCAGCGCAGGAAGCTCTTGGCGTCGTGCAGGTCCTTGATGATCAGCGGCAGGCCCGCCTTCCAGGTGCGTCCGGGAAGTCCGAAGCCGCGAGGAAATTTAGTGTGGCGCGAGTTGAATTCGAACATGTCCGCCGCGCCGTAATAGCCGTCGACGAGGCCCATCTCGTGGGAGAGATCAGGATCGTTGTGCCAGAGTTCGATCGCGCCGACATGCGCCTCGTCGTCGCCGCAGAACAGCACCATCACGGCTTGCAGAAATTCGCCTGCAAACACCGGCACCGCCACGCCGCAGGTGAGGCCGGCGGCGACGGCCTGATCGGTCCGCTTGAAATAGGAGTTGGCGAATTTCGTGAGGATGACGGGATGGCCGCAGGCCCAGGTCTTGCCTGGAAGCCCCTCGTCATATCCGAAGTGCAGCTCTTCGCTGACGGCCTTGAACGCGGACAGCCCTTCATCGTAAAGGCCGCCGCCGAATTCCAGCCGCATGCGCGTCCGGTCAGGCACCCAGAGTTCAACAACGCGAATAAAGGTTTTCATCGAGCGTGTCCGCCGCCTCAAACCACGACAGCATCGGTCATTTGGCTGCGGAGCGGAGGTTCAAAATTCAGGCAGGACGGCCCAAACTTCGTGCGGCGACGAGGTGCGGCGGCGCTCGCCGATCGAATTTCGTGAAACACAAACCCACCGGGCTCGCCGGCATCGGCCGGCGACGGCATTTCAATCCTGGCCCCGGACCCGCCGGGCCGGAGGGCGTCAGCCGATCGGCAGTCGCGTGACCGTCGGGCGACTGTCGGCGATGATCTGCGGCTTGTGCTCGCGCTCGCCGATCGGCTGGGTCACCGGCAGTTGCAGCACGGTTGCGCGCTGGCCCTCGACGAGCTGCGTCACCAGCACGGATTTGCCGTCCGGGAATTCGATCGCATCATGATGGCGATCGGGAATGTGCGGATCGATCTTGCCGAACTTGCCGACGCGGGAGTTGACGGTGCGCGTCCAGATCCAGCGGTTGTCGTAACGGACGTTATCGGCGAAGGCGAGCTCCGTTCCCGGCAGCAGGCAGACCGCGACGGAGAGATCGGCTTCGGAGGCGAAGCCGCGCGTCGAGGTGCCGCGGAATGTTGTCGTGACGATCGTCTCGCCGACTTCTGCGGGGCGCGTCGCGACGGCATGCAGGCTGTAGTCACACATCGGGTGCTCCTCTATGCAGAGATAGCGACCCGCACCCCTTTTGGAGGCGCAGGCCCCTACCAGAGTGGAAGCACGTGACGGTCTGCTTGGTTGTAGGCAAATCTGCGGCTGGGATCCGCGAGCCCCGATCACATTATCTTTTCCATCTTTTCCGAATTCGATAGGAACAAAGTCGGCTTCCGTGCATTTGGCAGGCGCGCGTCAACGACCGGCGAAACCAGCCAGCCCGAGTATCGTCAGCTCGGCTGCGTGCGCGCTGCATTGCGGTCGTTGCGGATTTTCTGGATCACGGCCGTGTCCTAGCCGACATGATGATGCGACCAGCGTTGCTGCGGCTGCGCTCAAACGATCCGGCGCATTTGGGCTGTCCCCCTCGAACTCGAAAGGCCGCGAAGCGATGTTGCTTCCCGCGGCCTGCCGAGGATGTCGCGAAAAGGGGGAGGGGCCGGACAATCTGTGCAGAACCAGAAAGACTATCCAGCCGGAGCGGACCATCATCCGCTCCAATCTCTGATCGGCGATGCCGACCGAAGGCGCGCGCGAGGCGCTGAAGACTCCGGTATCAGTACTTGCGGTAAAGCCCGATCAGCTTGCCCTGAATCTTCACGCGGTTCGGCGGCAGGATGCGCACCTCGTAAGCGGCATTGGCGGGCTCCAGCGCGATCGAGGCGCCGCGGCGGCGGAAGCGCTTGAGCGTGGCTTCCTCGTCGTCGATCAGCGCCACCACGATGTCGCCGGTATCGGCGCTCTCGTTGCGCTGGATCAGCGCCATGTCGCCGTCGAGGATGCCGGCCTCGACCATGGAATCGCCGCGCACTTCGAGCGCGTAATGCTCGCCGGAGCCGAGCATGTCCGGCGGCACGCTGATGGTGTGGCTGCGGGTCTGCAACGCCTCGATGGGGGTGCCGGCCGCGATGCGGCCCATCACGGGCACCGCAACGGGCCGCTCGCCCTCGTCCGCGGACGGGCTGGAGCTCGCGCGTAGCTTGCCGAGATTGCCCTCGATGACGCTTGGCGTGAAGCCGCGTCGGTTGCCGGCGGCAGCTTGGAGCTCCGGCAGCTTGATCACTTCGATGGCCCGGGCGCGGTTGGGCAGCCGGCGGATGAAGCCGCGCTCCTCGAGTGCGGTGATCAGGCGGTGGATGCCTGACTTCGAGCGCAGGTCGAGCGCATCCTTCATCTCGTCGAAGGACGGCGGCACGCCGCTTTCCTTCAAGCGTTCGCTGATGAACCGCAGAAGCTCGTATTGTTTGCGCGTTAACATCTCGACCAAAGTCCCCCGGTTGATGTCGTTCGATTCCGAGACGATGAGTTCAGCGATAAGCCGCTACATCCTCGAAACAAATCATGAACGGACACTATATGTTCGATACATGTTCCGCAACTGCTTAATTTACCGTGAACAGAGCGAAACTCGCGGAATGCGTGTGGCCGCGCAGTTCAGACGGGGAGCCGCAGCACTTCGCAGGGGCTGCCGGCCTCGGCCTTTGGCGCAAACGGTGCGCGCACGAGAAGTACCTGTGCTGCAGCAAGATTCGCAAGCAGAGAGGAGTCTTGATGGCTGACGGGAAGGGCGACGAGCGTGCCGTCGTCGCGCGGCTCCAGGCGCGCGCGCAGATAATCCTCGCGCTGGTCATTGGCGCCGAGATCGCGGCCCAGCACGGCGCGCTCGCGATGGTGATGAATCACCGAACGGCCCGACAGCGCGCGAATCAACGGCACCATGAACAGGAAGGCGCACACGTAGGACGACACGGGATTGCCGGGCAGGCCAATGACGCCCATCGTCCCTAAGCGTCCGTGCATCATCGGCTTGCCGGGCCGCATCGCGATCTTCCAGAACGCCAACGCGATGCCTTCGTCCTTCAGCGCCTGCTGGACCAGATCGTGGTCGCCGACCGATGCGCCCCCGGTCGTGACCAGGACGTCGGCGCCGCTTTCGCGCGCGCGGCGGATGCCGGCGGTGGTGGCCTCCAGCGTATCGGCGGCAACACCGAGGTCGATGGTCTCGGCGCCCTCGCTGCGGGCGAGCGCGTGCAGGGCATAGCCGTTGGAATAGACGATCTGGCCGTGCCCGGGCGTCGAGCCCGGCATCACCAGTTCATCGCCGGTGGCGAGGATCGCGACCTTCGGACGACGGCAGACGGCGAGTTGCGGGTGATTCATTCCAGCGGCGAGGGCGAGATCGCGCTCTGTCAGACGGGTTCCCTTGCGCAGGAGGACGTCACCCTCGCGGAAATCAACGCCGGCGGGGCGGATGTGCCGACCCACGATCGCGGCTTCCTTGATCGTTATGTGCTTGCCCTCGGCGATCGTGTCCTCCTGGATCACGACTGCGTCGGCGCCGTCGGGAACGACGCCGCCGGTGAAGATCCGCACGGCTTCGCCGGCGCCGACCCTTTCCGTGAACGGACGGCCCGCTGCGACCTCACCGATCATCGTCAGCCTGGAATCGATCGTTGCCGCATCGGCCGCGCGCACGGCGTAGCCGTCCATCGCCGACATCGCCTGGGGCGGTTGGGTGCGCCGCGCAGCGACGTCCTGCGCGAGCACGCGATGGTAGGCTTCGTCGAGTGAAACCATCTCTGCAGGCAGCGGCTCTGCACCCGCCAGCACCGCAGCAAGGGCGTCGGAAACCGGCATCAAGGCCACGGCGAAACTCCTGCTCGGCACGTTCGGACGAAATGTTCCGACAGTCTTCTAGCCGAGCGCGGGAGCAGAGGCAAAAATGCGGGCACAATTTATCTTGCCGCTTTCCGGCCCTGGATCGAAGGCAGGCTCAGGCCTGGCGTGGCATGATCCAGAGAACGAGGCCGATCGGCAGGAGGGTGGCGATGGCGAGGACGAGAATGACGAGTGCCACGGCCGGCATCGCTCAACTCCCGCTCGGCCGGTCCGGCCCGTCGTCCATCGCGACGTCGGGAGCCTTCGGCCCTTGATCCTTGTCGGGCAGCGGATCGGCCTGGGATTTCAGGTCGGCGGCCTTGCTGATCAGCTTGGCGGAAAGGTCAGAATCCGAGGTGGTTCTTGCGAATTCAAGCAGGAGAGAGGCTTGCTTGGTGAGATAGGTTTTGCCCAGCACGTCCATAAGTCCGGTGTAGAAGTCCCAACGGACTCAAGAGTCCGGAAGGGGCCATTCCGTTCCCGGAACTCCGTACAAAAATGCACAAAGCGCTCTGGTTCCTCATTTTGGGCAAAATTGGGTCCGGGAAGGCTGCCCGACGTTGGCGCCTCCCGATGAGCGGAGATCGTCAGATGCCCAATGCCTTCAAGGCGTTCTCGACGTCGCGCGGCGACGTCACATGCACCGCCGTCAGCCCGCGCGACCGCGCGCCTTCGATGTTCTCGGCGAGGTCGTCGAAGAACACGATACGTGCTGCGGGCACGCCGATCGCGGCGACGACATGGTCGAAGGCTTCCGCGTCGGGTTTGCGCAGGCCGATGCTGGACGACAGATACAGCGCGCGGAAATGGCCGAGCAGTTCGCCATATTCCTTCGAGAAATAGTCAACATGCGGCCGGTTGGTGTTGGAGAAGGCATAGAGCGGCATCTGTTTCGCCGCGCGCGGCAGCAGCTCGGCGATATCAGGCATCTCGCCGGCGAAGATCGCGTTCCAGCCTTCCAGGAACTGGGCGTCCGAAATGCCGATGCCGAGCGAAGCACGCAGCGAAGCGAAATAGTCCTCGTCGCTGATCTTGCCGACCTCGTGCAGCCGGTAAGCCTCGTCACGCACATAGCGCGCGACGATGGCCTCGGGCTGGCAGCCGGCATGTCCCGCCCAGCAGGCGATCGCCTTGGAGAAGTCGATGTCGAGCACCACGCGCCCGAGATCGAACAGCAGCGCATCCGCGCTGCCGGGAGAGAGCGATGTCATTGCGTCCTTTTCACTCAGTATCGATACGGATCGTGGTCGAACAGCGGGAATGCGCTGAACACGCTCGGCGCGTTGGTGGCGGTCGCCGGATGCAGGCAGGATTTGTCGACCTCGGCAAATGACGTGGCGCCCAAAAGGCCGAGGCAGCGCAGCACCTCGTCCTCCAGCAGCTCCAGCATCCGCGCGACGCCGGCCTCGCCAGCCGCCGCCAGCGCCCAGCATTGCAGCCGGCCGATCCCGACCATGTCCGCGCCCGCCGCGATCGCCTTGACGATGTCGGTGCCGCGACAGATGCCGCCATCGACCATGATCTTGGCGCGGCCCTTCACGGCATCGACGATCTCGGGCAGCACATGCATGGCGCCGCGGCCATGGTCGAGCTGGCGGCCGCCATGGTTGGAGACGTAGATCCATTCGACGCCGTGATCGACCGCGATCTGGGCGTCCTCGGCGGTGGCGATGCCCTTCAGGATCAGCGGAATCCTGAACTTGTCCTTGATCATCTTCACGGTCCGCCACTCCAGGCCCTTCTGGAAATCGCCGCCGGTGGCACGCAGGCGGCTCTCGCGAACGTAGCGCTTGGCGATGTCACGCTCACGACGGCTGTAATGGGCGGTGTCGACGGTCAGGCAGAAGCCGGCATAGGCGTTCTTCTCGGCCCGGCTGACGACATCCGCGACAAAGGCATCGTCGCCGCGGACATAGAGCTGATAGAGCCGCAGCGCATCGGGTGCGGCTTCGGCGGTCTGCTCCAGGCCTGGCTCGGACACCGAGCTCAGCATGTGCGCCGCGCCGAAGGTGCCGGCAGCGCGCGCGACGCTCGCCGCGCCATCCGGGTCGAAGATCTCGAGCGCGCCGACGGGGGCGAGCACCACCGGCAGGCGCATTTTGCGGTCGAACTGCTGAACCGAGCCGTCGACCTTTCGGACGTCGCGCAGCACCCGCGGGCGGAAGGCGATCTCGTCCAGCGCCATGCGGTTGCGGCGCATCGTGGTTTCGGTCTCGGCGGCGCCGACGATGTAGTCCCAGGCGTTCTGGTTGAGGTTGGCCCGCGCTTTCCGAATGAACTCGTGCAGGTTCTGGAACGGCTCGTTGCTGGCGCCGAGCTCGACGTTCCGTTCCGGCCGGATCCGGGGTGCTTCGTTCATTGTTATCCTCCCGAGAATTTGAAGCCTTGTGTCATCGCCTAACCCGTCCAGCGCTCCAAAACCATCCTAAAATGGCATGGCTGCGCGGCGTGGACGGACGCACCGATTCCCCCTTTAGGTCCCTTTGGGGGCGGGCCAGTCCTGCAACGTTGCCAAAAGTTTAGGCCCGAACGAAGCGATTTTTGCGGTGTACCGGTCGGCGGTGCATCCCGGCCTTGAAGAAACCAGAATGGTATTGTGAGAAGTGGACTGGATCGCCAATTGCATGGCGCCTCCCAAGTGTGCTTCCCAAGTCTCGAGAGACGAGCCCAAGCAAGCTCAAGCGAACCGCCAAGCAAAAAGGCAAGCCCATCCATGCGGAAAACCCTGCTGTTCCCTCTGGGCGCGCTCACCGGAGCGTGTCTCACCCTTCTGGTCGCCAGCCCGCACGGTGGTGTATGGGCGGCACGGGCGGCAGCGAGCGCGGACGATGCCTATTCCCAGCTCAACCTGTTCGGCACGGTGTTCGAGCGCGTCAAGGCGAGCTATGTCGAGAAGCCCGACAACGCCAAGATGATCGAAGGCGCGATCACGGGCATGGTGACCTCGCTCGATCCGCATTCGCGCTACATGAACGCGAAGGCCTGGACCGAGATGCAGGAGACCACTTCCGGCGAGTTCGGCGGCCTCGGCATCGAGGTCACCATGGAAGACGGCCTCGTCAAGGTCGTTTCCCCGATCGACGATACGCCCGCCTCGAAGGCCGGCCTGATGTCCGGCGACCTCATCAGCAAGATCGACGGCGAGGCCGTGCAGGGCATGACGCTCGAGCAGGCCGTCAACAAGATGAAGGGCCCGGTCGATACCAAGACCAAGCTCACCATCGTGCGCAAGGGCGCTGACGCGCCGCTCGATGTCGCGATCACGCGCGAGATCATCCATGTGCGCCCGGTGCGCTTCCACGTCGAGAACGGCGACATCGGTTATATCCGCGTCACCTCGTTCAACGAGCAGACCACCGACGGCCTGAAGAAGGCGATCGCCGCGATCGCCAAGCAGGTGCCGCAGGAGAAGCTCACCGGCTATGTGATGGACCTGCGCAACAATCCGGGCGGTCTGCTCGACCAGGCCGTGTCGGTGTCGAGCGCCTTCCTCCAGCGCGGCGAGGTCGTTTCGACCCGCGGCCGCAGTCCGGAAGAGACCCAGCGCTTCACCGCGCATGGCGGCGACCTCACCAAGGGCAAGCCGCTGGTGGTCCTGGTTAATGGCGGCTCGGCCTCGGCTTCCGAGATCGTGGCCGGCGCACTGCACGATCACAAGCGTGCGACCATCATCGGCACGCGCTCGTTCGGCAAGGGTTCGGTGCAGACGGTCATTCCGCTCGGTGCCGGCAATGGCGCGCTGGCGCTGACCACGGCGCGCTACTACACGCCGTCCGGCCGCTCGATCCAGGCCCAGGGCATCGCCCCCGACATCGAGATCCTGCAGGACGTGCCGCCGGAGCTGAAGGGCCGCATGGACACCATGGCGGAGTCCCAGATGCGCGGGCATCTCTCAGCCGGCGAGGGCGGCGAGCAGACCGGATCGCAGTCCTATGTTCCGCCGAAGGAGGAGGACGACAAGGCCCTGCATGCCGCGTACGACTTCCTGCACGGCGTCACCGCCAACGCGGTGGCCGCCAAGCCCGCGTCGAAGGCCGCGGTGCCGAACTAAGGTCTTCGACTTTCAGAGATCGATATCGCCCGGGAGTGGATGTCCGCTCCCGGGCGAATTCGTTTTGGGCGTTCGCGAGCGGCGGAATCACTGCGCGATCGTCATTGCTGCTTCTTCGGACCCGTGTGATGCGGGACTTCGGTCTTCGGTCCGCCGCCGTAATGGTGGCTGCCGCCAGATCCGCTGGTCGTCCCGCCGTCGCTCTCTTTCTTGCCCATATGGTGAGGGACCTCGGTCTTCGGTCCGCCCGAGTAGTGATGGCCGTTCTTCTCATCGGCCGTGCTTGTCTGTGCCATGGCGGGCAACGCAACGAACGACATGATCGCGGCGGCGACGATCAGCTTGCGGTGACTCATTCTGGTTTCTCCTGTTGATCTCGTCGAGTTGGTGTCAATCAAGTCCCGGTGGCTCGATCGAGCAGCAACCAAACCCGGAGCTTGATTGTGTAGGTTGAGCAAGATCAAATGTCGACGCGCGCACTCGCGAGCGTCGTTGCGCGGATCGCCGTGTTGCCGCAGGCGACGAGAAACGTCGATCTTCTTACAGAGAAAAATTCTCGCCGCTGCGAGAAATCGCAGGTCGCGCGCAAAGCCCGCGAGCATGCCGAGAGATGTCGTGGCCGATGACTCTTCCGGTGGAGGACGACGGGCGCCTCGATTCATTACGCGCTTGAATCACAAAAAGATTTGGCTGGTGCGCCGATCGGGTTTGATGTCCGTCAAACCTGCGTCGATGACGCAACCTAGCGTGCCGCGCGAATGAGCGGCGACACGGTTGCGATCCTACAAAAGTTGACCGCAGAGATGGAGATGGAGAACGCACCGTTGACTGACGAGACCATTCACGCCCCCGGTCGGCCCTTGCAAGTTGCGTTTCTCTTGCACCGCCGGTTATGGGAAACGATCACGATCAGGTCGGTGCTGGTCAAGCCACGGCGGGATGTGCGACTGGATCTGTTTCGCGGCCTGGCGAATTGGCTGATCTTCCTCGGACACATTCCGAATTCGGCGCTGGTCTGGTTCACCACGCGCAATTACGGATTCAGCGATGGCGCCGATCTGTTCGTGCTGATCTCCGGCTACACCGCGACGTTCTTATTCGGCTCGATGATGATGGAGCGTGGCTTCGTCATCGGCGCAACCCGCCTGCTGCGGCGGGTGTGGCAGCTCTATGTCGCTCACCTGCTGTTGTTCCTGGTCTATCTCACGGCCGTGCACTACATCGCGCACAGCTTTGACGATCTTCATCTGATGGATCAGTTCAACGTCGCGCCGCTCATGAACTTTCCCGTCGAGACGCTCTCGCAGGGCCTGATACTCAAGTTCAAGCCGCTCAATCTCGACGTTCTGCCGCTCTACATCGTGCTGATGGCCCCGTTTCCCGTCGTGCTCTGGTTCATGCTGCGATGGCGCAATGCAGTGATGATCGGCTCGCTCGGTCTCTATCTGGCCGCCCGACATTACGAATTGAATCTGCCGTCCTATCCGGCCGGAGTCTGGTATTTCAATCCGTTCGCCTGGCAATTGCTTTTCGTATTCGGAGCCTGGCTGGCGTTGGGAGGGGCGGCGGGC
>NZ_AJQF01000337.1:0-39947 GCF_000261705.1 Bradyrhizobium genomosp. III
GCTCGTCCTCAGTAGCGGCTTCCTGATCCTTGCGCTCGCGATGACGCTGGCGGAACGAAATCCGGGACTGCGGGACTACATTCCCGAGGGGCTCGCCGCCGTCTTCATTCCAAACGACAAGACCAATCTGGGGCCTTATCGCGTCATCCATCTGGCGAGCCTGGTGTTCATCGTCGTCTCGCTCATTCCGATCGACTGGCCCGGTCTGAGGTCACCGGTGCTCCAACCCTTGATCAGATGCGGTCAGCAGTCGCTGTCCGTGTTCTGTGTCGGCCTCTTTCTGTCGTTCGTCGCGCATTTCCTGCTCGATTTCGGATCGGAGGGAATTCTGGCTCAGATCCTCGTTGGCGCCGCGGGTCTCGGGATCATGACGGGCGTCGCCTACTACCGGACCTGGTCGAAAGGCGTGGACAGAAGCCGATCGTCCGAGCAGCGCGGCGAGGCTGGCGAATGACGACTTCCGAGTTAGTCGCAGCGGCCTTTGACACCTCCGTGCGTAAGAGTTGCCGGCGCTTCGCGTCTATATGGCCTGACCCGCCCCACGCTGTCCTCATCGCAGATCTCGATGAGCAGAGAACCATCCGAATCAAACCCCTGGAGAAAGACCATGGACCTTTCGAGGAAATTCGCCTTGAGCGCAGCCGCCTTTGCCGTCCTTGCCCTGGGGCCGGTTGGGCTGTCGTCCGCGATCGCCGCTGGCCATACGCAGTCCGCGATGATGGATGACGACAAGATGTCGAAGATGCCGGCCCCGTCGGATTCCAGCGACAAGATGAACATGGGCCAGCCAGCGGGGCAGCCGCAGAACATGAGCGGCGGTCGGATGAACGACGACAACAAGATGAAGATGCCGCCGCAAGGCCAGGACAATTCCGGCATGATGCAGATGATGCAAATGATGGAGAAGATGATGCGCGGCCAGATGGGTTCGTCCGGCAGCAGCGGTGCGATGAGCGGCCCCGTGGATGTGACAGAGCGGATCGAGGGGCGGATCGCCTTCCTGAAGGCCGAGCTGCAGATCAGCGACAAGCAGGCGGCCGACTGGAACGGTGTCGCCGACGCCTTGCGTTCGAGCCGGCAGCACCTGCTGGAAGCGCGCAAGATGCTCGCGATGGATGACAGGTCGGGAAGCGCCGATCGTCTGGAGCACTACGAACGGCATTTGTCCGAGCGTCTGGAGGCCATCAAATCGGCCCGTCAGGCCTTCACGCGGCTCTACGCGTCATTGAACGAGAGCCAGAAGCAGACGGCCGACACGATCCTGCTGCCCTTGATTGCATCGTTCTGAACTCCGGAATCGAGAGCGAGATCATGTTCGGTCTGCCCCTTCGATGTCGAGCCGGCTTGTCTGCGCTCGTCGTCCTGACGAGCCAGCTTGTGGCGAATGCGGCGCTCGCTTCGGACTTCGGCCTCGGCCGCGCGCATCCGACGGGGCAGGTCGCTCAGCGTTGGGAGCTGGCGCAGGCAGAGGACGACCACGCTACACATCATCCCGCAGCGTCCGGCTCCACAGGCGGTGCGGCCGATGTGCCGCCCAGCGGCGCCGCGCCGGGGATGATGGGTGGAATGGACGGCATGATGGGCCGGCCGCGCAAGGAGTTCTACCCGGCATTGATGGACATGCCGGCGCTGTCCGCCGAGCAGCGGAGCATGCTGGAGGTTCAGGCGCGCGAGCGGATCAGCGCGGAGGCCGATCGGCTGGCGACTGCCAAAATGGATCTGCGGCACGCTATCGCCGGGGGCGATAGCGTCGCGGCGGATCAGGCGTCGCGGCGGCTTCGCGAGTCCCTGAACGCGGTTCAGAGCGGCGTGGTCGCGCTGCGTTCGTTGCACGAGGGCAAGCCGCCGCAGCAGATCACGCAGGCGTGGTTCAAGTCGCAGATGAACCTGCTGCCCCAACGCGGTGCCATGGCTGCGGATGACGACACGCAGGGAATCTCCTGGTTTCACGTCACGACCATGGCGCTGCTGGTGCTGTTCTCGCTCACGCTGATTGCCGTCTATGTCGCGCGCATGCGCCGGGCGAACGCGCTGGTCGATCGGCTGACGCGCGCTGCGGCCGTTCCGGCTGTTGCCGCGGCCGGCCCATCCGCGACGGCCGTCAGCTCGCCGGACGAGAAGGCCGTGGTGACACCTGCGCAACAGACAAATCGCGACACTGCACGAGTCGAACCGGGCCGCTCCTGGAAGGGCAGACTGAAGATCTGCGCGATCTATCAGGAGACGCCGAACGTGAAGACCTTCCGTCTGCAGGCACCGGACGGCGGCGCGATTCCTTTTGCGTTCCTGCCGGGACAGTTCCTGACCTACGCCATCGAGATCGACGGAAAGACCGTCAGGCGCTCCTACACGATCGCGTCGTCCGCGGCCCAGACCGCCTATGTCGAGACCACGATCAAGCGCGAAGACGGCGGGCTTCTGTCGGACTACATGCATGGCCAGCTGAAGGCGGGAGACCTCATCGAGGTTGCAGGCCCCTCCGGCGCCTTCACGTTCACCGGCGTGGAAGCCGACAGCGTCGTCCTGATCGGCGGCGGGGTCGGCATCACGCCACTGATGGCGGCGATCCGGTATCTCTCGGACATCGCGTGGCCCGGCCAGATCTACCTCGTCTATGGCGCGCAGACGACCGAGCAATTCATCTTCCGGGACGAGCTGGAATATCTCCAGCGCAGGATGAACAATCTGCACGTCGCGGCCACGATGGTGCGGGCCGCGGGCACGTCGTGGATGGGAAGCGAGGGGCAAATCACGGCCGAGTTCCTGACGCAGGCTGTGCCCGATCTCACCAGACGACGCGTTCATTTGTGCGGTCCGCCCGGCATGATGGACGCGCTCAGGAAAACCTTGATCGGGCTCGGCGTGCCGCGCGAGCAGATCAAGACGGAGGCCTTTGGGCCGGCCCGCGGCGCCGTTCCACCTCCCGGCAAAGTCGCGGCCGAAGCGCAAATGCCGGCGACTGAGGCGAGCAATCAAGGGGCTGCAACAGTCGGTCCTGCAACGGCGACCATTCGCTTTGCGACATCCGACAGGGTTGTGGCGCTGCCTCCGGACAAAAGCGTCCTGGAGGTGGCCGAAGGTGCGGGCGTTTCGATCGATTATTCCTGTCGGGTCGGGGTCTGCGGCGTCTGCAAGACACATCTGTTGCAAGGAAACGTCACGATGGAAGTCCAGGACGCCCTGACCGCGGACGACAAGGGGAACGGTCTGATCCTGGCCTGCCAGGCGAGATCGGTCGGCGATCTGGTCGTCGAGGCCTGACATGATGGATCGGAGAGGGCGCCTGATCGCCGACGTCACTCTGGCGGCCCTGTTGTTGCTGGTGCCGGCGTTCCTGCTGCACTCCGATATCAGGTTCGCAGGAAGCCTCGCCGGCTTTGTCCTCGGGGCCGGTGCGGCCGTGCTGATCATTCTTCTTCTCGTCTATCCCATGACGAAATACAGCGTGGGTTTGAAGGCCCTGGTCACGCGATGCGTGTCGATGCCGACGCTCCTGGCATTTCACGCCTATGCAGGAATCGTCGCGGCATTTTTCGCGCTTCTGCACACGGGCCACAAATTTCAAAGTCCGCTCGGGATCGCGCTGGTGGCCAGCATGCTGGTCGTAGTCGTCACCGGATTTGTCGGGCGCTACTACCTGCCGCAGACCGCGATGGAACTCCGTCAGCAGCAGTCGCATCTGGCGACCTTGAGGTCGGCCTACGAGCACATGGCGTCCGCTATGTCGTTGCCCGATCGGGGGGTGCGTGACGGGGCCGCCGTGCCTGGATCGGCGTTGCAGAATGTGCCCGTGCTGCAGCTCGTCGATGGCATTTCCGACCTCGAATCGGCGATCGGATCGAGCGAAGCAATCAAGAGAATCTTCCTGCAGTGGATCGGGCTGCATGTCATGGCGGCGATCGTCATGTATGCGTTGCTCGTGGTGCATGTGGCGGCCGAGGTCTACTACGGGCTGCGGTGGCTCGCGTGACGATCAGGGGCGTGCTCTACGCCGTGGTCGCGACACTGGTCGTCGCGAGCGCGGCGGTTGTGTTGATCGCTCTCTATCGGGGCAGCTCCGAGGTCGTTCCGGGGTGGACGAGGCTTGTGACGCCAGGGCCGCTTTCCGAGAAGCATGCATTTCTGTCCGACAAATGCGAGAGCTGCCACACGCCGGTCAGAGGCGTCGATCCGGTGGCCTGTATCTCCTGTCATGCGCCTTCCGCCGGGGATCTCGCCAAGCAATCGACGGCGTTTCACGCCGCGGCGGGCGGTCAATGTTCCGGCTGCCATCTTGAGCACATCGGCGAGCGGCGGCCGATCAGGATGGATCACGCCTCACTTTTGCAAATCGCAAGGCCTCCCCCCGGCGGGGCATGGTTCGACCGGGCCGCTTCCGACCAACTGACGGCGGACCTGAAGACATTTCTGGGCCTGCCAAAGTCCGACCGGCGGGAAAGGGCGGAGCTCGATTGCGCCGGCTGCCACAGCAACCGGGAGCCGCACCGCGAATTGTTTGGACGGGACTGCGCGGAATGCCATGGGCTCGCGTCCTGGAAAATCGCAGGCTTCCTGCACCCCTCGCCAACGTCGAGGGACTGCGCCCAATGCCATCAGGCGCCGCCGAGCCACTATATGGGCCACTTCGTCATGATGGACCGGATGATCACGGGGCAGGAGCACGCATCGGTCAATCAATGCTTTCTGTGCCACAGGACCGACTCGTTCAATGACATCAAGGGCGTCGGCTGGATGAAGCATCATTGACCGGTTCGAGCGTGCGACGGAGATGGGTGCTGCACATTACAGAATTCGGCAAAAAAATATGAGGCTCATTTCGCGATGAATCGCGCGGCCGGATAGAGGCGCCGAACCTTGAAATCCTGCGCAGAGCACGACGCTCATCGTCGCTCTTACATTGACGATGCCGCGCGTGTCGTTTTCTGTTGGCCGTCCCTTCAACCAGAGCTATATGTTCCGGGTCGAGGCAGTAGGTGCACAGATGATTGGCTTGAGAAAGCCAAGGCGAAGGTGGTGGGGATGGCTTGTCGCCATCGCATATCTGCTTGCCTCGATGACACCGTCGCTTGCGATCTCGACCGCTCTGGATGCATCGATTCAATGCGAGCATCCGGCCGATCAGCCTGCGCATGAGCACGCGCACGATGAAGGTGCCACTGTGCATTCGCATGACGTTGCGATGGCCGGGGATTGCGACGACGATCAGGGCCGGCCTGGCGACCGGCATGCCACCTGCTGCGGCTCGGTGCTGTGCTTCAGCGCCGTGTCGCCTCAAGCTCCCGCGATTGCGGAGTTCGTCGTGCCCCATGCGCGCTGTGAAGCGCAGCCTGATGTGATCGGCGACGCGGGTGCGTTCCGCCGTCACTACCGGCCCCCCATCGCCTGAGATAGCTCCCGAAGATCGAACTGCGTCGCTCCAGGTTTGAGCGCGGATCGGCACGTCTGCGAGGGGCGCCATGCCCCGGCGGATGACGGCGATGCGCACCCAGACTTCGCACACCGCGATGCGACAGGACCGGTCTCGGTCGTTGATCGCGTGCGCTGCGTGTTGAGCGGAAGAACGCCGACGTCGCGATCATCGGCTTGCGGAAGGCGAGGTGACCGCGTGAGCGACGTTCGAGCGGTGATCTTCGCGACTCTTGTTCGGGGGCTGCCGCATCCGCGGATCGCCGCCGTGACCGATTTGACGCGTTCCCGCTCCAACGAAGCAATCTACCGAATGTCACGCAAGGACGATGCGTCATGAAATCGCCGAACGAGAGTCTGCCAGTGCGGACAGTCGGCTCCCCGGATGCGCAGGACGCCGTCGTTCGTGCCGCCCTCGTCGGCAGTTACGATCGCCTCCGCAGCTATCTGCAGCGACGCTTTGGCGGGAAGGCGGAAGCGGAGGAGGTGCTCCAGGCGTTCATGCTGCGCGCGCTGGAGCGGTCCGGCGACATTCGCGACGCGGATTCGGTCCGAGGCTGGTTGAGCAGGGTCCTGGCGACCACCATCGCCGACTTTCACCGTCAGATGTCAAAGAGCAGAACGCGGGAGATGCCGTTCCCGCATGAGCTCAACGAGCGTCTCGCAGCCGATCCGGAGGCCGCGGCGAATGCCGCGGTCTGCGAGTGCCTTCATACCCATCTATCCCTGCTGAAGCCGGAGCATGCCGAAGTGATCAGAAGGGTGGACCTCGGTGGTGAGTCGCGGGAGCTCGTCGCGGCCGATCTGGGCGTGACCGTCAACAACCTGACCGTTCGCCTTCATCGCGCGCGACACGCCCTGAAAGAGCGTCTCGAGCAGACATGCGTTGTATGTCTCGAGGAAAGCTTCTGGGAATGCCGCTGTGCCGACAACCGAGGTCCGACCTAGCTCGCCTCGCGGCGACGGGCTTTCGCGCCGCCGCGCTGGGCGAGCCGGCTGCGATGCAGCGCGAACAGCTCCAGCACCTTGTCGGCGGGCTTCGCGGCGCTGAACAGATAGCCCTGCATCTCGGAGCAGCCGAGCGCGCGGAGCAGACGCTGTTGCTCCTCGGTCTCGACGCCCTCGGCCGTGGTGGTCATGCGGCGCGCGGCCGCCAGGTTGACGACGGCCTGGACGATGCTGGCCGAGCCGTCGGGGCCGCCGATGTCGTCGACGAAGCAGCGGTCGATCTTGATCTTGTCGAACGGGAAGCGGTGCAAATAGCTCAGCGACGAGTAGCCGGTGCCGAAATCGTCGAGCGCGATGCGCACGCCGATGGCGCGGAGCTGGTGCAGGATCGCCAGCGCCGTGTCGTCGTCGCGGATCAGCACCGCCTCTGTAATCTCGAGCTCGAGCCGGCTCGCCGGCAGGTTGGAAGCAGCGAGCGCCGCCATGATCTTCAGCGCCAGCGTGCCGCTCTTGAACTGCACCGGCGAGACGTTGACGGCGAGGCGGATGTCGTCGGGCCAGTTCGCAGCGTCCCGGCAGGCGGTCGCCAGCACCCATTCGCCGATCTCGTTGATCAGGCCGGTATCTTCGGCGATCGGGATGAACTCCGCCGGCGAGACCATGCCGCGCGCGGGATGACGCCAGCGCACCAATGCCTCGCAGCCCGTGATGCGATCATCCTTCAGGCTGAGGCAGGGCTGGTAATAGACCTCGAGGCCGCCATCGCGCCGCCCTTGGGCGATGGCGTGGCGCAGGTCGCTCTCGAGCTGCCGGCGCTCGCGGATTTTGGCGTCCATCTCCGGCTCGAAGAAGCGATAGGTGCGGCGTCCGGCGGACTTGGCGGCGTACATCGCCATGTCCGCGTTCTTGAGGACCTGGTCGAGCGCCGTGCCGTGTTCCGGCGCAAGCGCAATGCCGATGCTGGCGTCGGTGGTGAGATGATGGCCCATGCAGTCGAACGGCGCGCGGATGGCCGCGAAGACCCGCGCGACGAGCTCGTTGACCTGGTCGAGCGACGTCACCGCGCTCTGGACGATGGCGAACTCGTCGCCGCCGAGTCGCGCCACGAAATCCGCCGGGCCGGCACAACGGCGCAGGCTTGCGGCAATCGATTTCAACAGCTCGTCGCCGACGAGATGGCCGAGCGCATCGTTGACGCCCTTGAACTCGTCGATGTCGATGTAATGCACCGCGATCTGTTCGTCGCTGCCGACTGCGGCCAGCTCTTCGCGCAGATGCTCGTGGAACATGGTGCGGTTCGGCAGGTCGGTCAGCGCGTCGTAATGGGCTAGGTGGGTGATGCGCTCCTCGATCCGGCGGCGCTCGGTGATGTCCTCATGGGTCGCCACCCAGCCGCCGTCCGTGAGCGGCTCGTTGAGGATGTGGATCGAGCGGCCGTCGGAGGTGTCGACTACCATGGAATTGCGCGTATGGACGCCCTTCAGCACGCGCACGACATAGTCGTCGATGTCGCCCGTGAACGAGCCGGTCGCCTTGCGATGGGCGATGATGTCGTGGAAGCTCGAGCCGGGCTTCACGATCTCGGCCGACAATCCGTACATTTCGAGATAGCGCTGATTGCAGACTACCAGCCGCTGCTCGGCGTCGAACAGCAAGAGGCCCTGCGTCATGTTGTTGACGGCGCGATCGAGCCGCTGCTTTTCCAGCGTCAGCCGTTCCCGCGAGAGGCGGTGCTGCTCCAGAAGCTTGCGCACGACCGCGATGAGCACGCCTGCGATGGCGAGTGCGGAAGAGGCGGCCACCGAGATCAGGATGCCGATCTGCTCGCGCCAGTCCGTCAATGCGGAGGCGCGCGTCGTGGTGGCCATCATCAGGATCGGGAAGTGGGGCAGGGCGCGCGAGGAGATCAGCCTGTCTTCGCCGTCGACGGGGCTCATGAATCGTCCGGCGAAGTGATCGAGGCCGAAGACTCTCTGCTGCGCGGGCGTCCCGTTCTTGAAATTCCGCCCCATCAATTCGCTGGAATGGGGATAGCGGGCGAGCAGCGTGCCGTCCCGATGCAGCATCGAGATCGTCGCGCCTTCGCCGAGCACGACGGAGGCGAAGAACTTCTCGAAATTGGCGGGCTCGATGCCGCGCCCGACGACACCCAGGAACTCGCCGTTCGGCCCGACGATCCTGCGCACGATCAGGACGGTCCAGGCGCCGGAGATGCGACTGTGCAACGGCTCGATCAGGACATCCGGCGAATAGGGATCGTATTTGAAGGTGCGAAAATAGGCGCGGTCGGCAACGTTCACTTTCGGAGCCGGCCATGCCGTCGATGAATTGATCAGATTGCCTTCGGCATCGATGATGTTGACGCCGCCGATGTAGGGCAGGGCCTCGATCTTCGAGCGCAACATCCGGTGGACGTCCTCGCCGGCGAGGCGCTTGCGATAGTCCTCCACGGTCCTGATTCCGGTCGTGCGGACGTGATCGACGAAGTCCTTCTGGATGACCGCGAAATCCTGCAATTGCTGATCGAAATGATGGGCGAGCAGCAGCACGGTGTTTTCCAGCTCGCGGCTGGAGTTGCGCAGCGCCCGCTCGCGGAAATTCTGCGCCATCAGGACCGAGCCAATGGCGATGGCCGCGATCAGCAGGGCGCCGCCCACCACCAGCCAGCGGATCGGTCCGCTGCGCACGAAGGCGTGGTCAAAGAGGCGACTGCCGAATCTCGTCATCATGCTGGATCATTGCCGTGCACACGTCAGGATCAATTCTTGGCCCCGAAGACACCCGTTGGTTTACGGGAACGGTGTGGAGGCGAAGTTAGGAAGCGCGGTTAACGCTGTGTGAACGGCCGCGCGCAAATGCAACCGAGGTCCGCGATACAGCGGGCAGGAATTGCCGAAGGCGTTCGAGGGTGCCGGTCAGTTCCTGCCGGCCATCCCACAATCAACCAAGGCCTAACCATCTAACGTGTTGAGGATCCTCGCCTCGGCATTGGCATGTGATTTGCGAGATGCCCGCTGACGACACAGAGAGGACGCAACGATGAAAAGCACCCTGAAGAACTTCCTTGCCGACGAGCGTGGGGCAACCGCGATCGAGTACGGCCTGATCGCGGCCGGCATCGCGCTGGCCATCATCACCGTCGTGAACGGCATGGGCGCCAAGCTCAACAGCAAATTCACCGCGATCAGCGCGTCGCTGCGCTGATCGCGCGGGTGCCGCTGCGCGCCAGTATCGCCACCACGATCAGCGCCGCGACGATGTTCGCGGCGGCACTGATCAGGATCGGCATCGTGTAGCTGTGGTTGACGTCGTAGGCGAAGCCGGCCGCGCTCGGGCCAATCAGCGTGCCGAACGCCACGCTGGTGTAGAGAATGCCGATGATTCCGCCGACATTGCGTCCGCCAAAATAGTCCATGACCACAGAGGGCAGCACCGCGACCCAGCCGCCGTAGAACACGCCGTAGATGAAGGCAAAAGCGGCGAGGGTCCAGACATCAGCGGCAATGGCCCAGATCGCCATCGCGAGCGCCATTCCGGTCAGGACCATGATCAGCGCGCGGTCGCGGCCCATCCGGTCGGCGAGTGCGCCGAGAAAGAAGCGGCCTGCGGTGCTGCCGGCCCCGATCACGCCGAGCAGCAGCACGGCGGAGGATGCCGCGACCCCGTGGTCGCGGGCATAGGGCGCGAGGTGGACGAACGGGACGAAGGCTCCGAACGAGCAGACCAGGCACGATAGGTAGAGAGCGACAAACCGCGTCGACCGGATGGCCTCGCGCACGGATGCGCCGCCGGCGTTGTTGGCGCCCGCGGCATCGCGAGGCGGATCACCGTCGGGTCCGAGCCCGCGGTGCTTCGGATCGTTCTCGATGAGCAAGGACATCCCGCCGCCCAGCACCAGCGCAATCGCGCCCAGCACCAAATAAGCGCCGCGCCAGCCCACCGAGGCGATCAGCAATGAGGCGAGCGGCGGCATCGCCAGCGTACCGAGCCCGATGCCGCTCACCGCGAGCCCGGAGGCAAAGCCGCGGCGCCTGACGAACCAGCGTTGCACCGCGCCGATGGCTGGGACATAGGCGCAGCCGACGCCGAGGCCGACGCCGAGCCCGTAGGCGAGATAGACCTCGACGACGGACCGGGCAGCGCTAGCGGCCGCAAGTCCGACCGCGACCAGGATCATGCCGGCGACGGCCAGCGGACGCGAGCCAAACCGGTCGGCGAGTGGACCGCTGACGAGGCCGAGGGCGAAGTACAGAAAGCCCGCGATCGAGAACACCAGCGAGATCGAACCGCGCGAGGCGCCGAAATCGCGCTGGAGCGGCTCGAGGAATGCGCTGAACGTGTAGGCGGAGCCGAAGCCGACGAACATGACGGCAAATGCCGCCGCGACGACGAACCAGCCATGGAAAATGTTTCGCTGAGCGAGCGTGGATCGAGTGGTCAATGCTGCCTCCGCGAGGTGAGGGAAGGATGGCGGCGATGCCAGGACGTGACCCGCTGGAAGGCCGCGCCGGCGCGCACGAGCGTGGCCTCGCCCAGGTGGGCGGCGACGAGTTGGAACGCGATCGGCAGTCCGTCCGCGGACGCACCACCTGGCAGCGTGATGGTGGGATGACCGGTCATGTCGAACGGGCAGGTGTAGCGCTGCAGCTTCGCGATCAGATCCGGCTGTTCGCCGAGCGTCTGGATCATGGCAAGCGTCACTGGCGGGAACGGGTGCACCGGGATCAGCAGCAGGTCGATGGTCTCGAACAGCGCAGTCACCCGGCCGCGTAGCGCCAGCCGTCGCAGCAGGATCTTCTGATAGTCGAGAGCAGAGAGAGCGCGGCCGGTCTCGAGCACGGAGGCGAGGATCGGACCATACTCATCCTTGCGGGCGGGATAGGTCGCCTCTTGAGCGACCGCAGCTTCCACCGCACAGCTCGGCGTCCAGTCGGCGATCGCCTGCGTGACGTCGGGAAATCGGACATTGACGGTGTCGGCGCCAAGCGCGCGGAAAGCATCGATGGTATCCGCCAGCATGCGCTGGGTCGCAACGTCCACGTCGTCGCTGTTCCAGGCGGGATCGACGCCGATCCGCAAGCCCCGCACGTCCTGTGCGGCGGCGGCCAGATAGTCGGGGACCGGATCGACCAGCGATGTCGGGTCGTTCGGATCGTGTCCGGCGATTACGCCGAGCAGTGCGCCGGCGTCGGCGGCGCTACGGCCGATCGGTCCGACATGGTCGAGCGTCGCGGCAAGCTCGAAGGTGCCGTGGCGGCTGACGCGGCCCCAGCTCGGTTTCACTCCGGTCAGGCCGTTGGCGGCGCAGGGCCAGCGGATCGAACCGCCGGTGTCGGAGCCGAGCGAGCCGAAGCAAAGTCCGGCAGCCGTTGCGACCGCCGAGCCGCTGGACGAGATGCCCGGCCAGTAGCTTGCATTCCACGGATTCTTCGGCGGTTTCACCAGCGGATGGTGATCGGCATAGGCACCCTCGGTGAGTTGCGCCTTGCCGAGGATCACGGCGCCCGCGTTCTTGAGCCGACGCACGACGGTTGCGTCTTCACTGGGACGAAAGTCGCGATGAAACGTGGTGCCTGCCGCCGTCGGAACGCCCTCGGTCCAGAACAGGTCCTTGAGCGCAATCGGCACGCCATGCAGGGGTCCCCGATACCGGCCCTGCGCGATGTCGGCGTCCGCGGTTTCCGCCTCGGCCATGGCCGTTTCCGCCATCACGTGAACGTAGCTGTCGAGATCGCAGTCGATGGAATCGATCCGGTCAAGTTGCGCGCGCGTCACCTCCAGCGCCGAGATTTCGCGCGCCTTGAGGCGTGCCGCGAGCGCGGTGAGTTCGAGATAGTGCAGGGCGTCGGCCACGGCTCGATTCTCCATTCCGATGATTGGAGGCGCTCGACCCCGAAGGATCGTTCGACACCAGTATAGATAAGATACAGGTGTTGATTGCTGTCAACCGGTAAATCTGTTTTACTGGTGTTCAAAATCTTTGGAGTTCCGATGTCGAAAGAGTCGCGCAAATTCCAGGTTCCGGACGCGTTGGCGAACCTCTACGATTTCGCCAACACGCTCGATGTCCGCCACTTCACGCATTTCGGCGTGGAGCACCCGGAGAGCGATGCGCTTGGCGGCCCGAAGGACCTGGCGGACTGGATGCGGGAACGCGGCCTTGGCGCCAAGGGCGGCCATGTCACGCCCGCAATGCTCGAGACTGCGCTGAGGATGCGCGAGGCCTTGCGTGCCTATCTGCAGTGTGAGCCGAGCGAGCGGCTTCGGAACAAGAGCGTTCTCGGCACGCTCAATGACGCGCTGGCGCCGTTTCCGTTGCGGGTGGAGGCGCACGCGGGCCGTGGCGCGACGCTGTCAGCAGCGCGCGAGGATGCGCTCGCCGGCCTGTCGGCCATCGCGATCGAGCTCCATGACGCAACCCTCGTGGGAACGCTGGACCGGCTGAAGATGTGCGCGTCGGAGGAATGCCGGCGGGTGTTTTTCGACCGGTCGAAACCATCGACGCGGCGGTGGTGCATGTCGACGCTATGCGGCAACCGGATGAAGACGCGCGCTTATCGCGAGCGGCAGCGCGAGGCGAAATAGAGCGGATTGCGCAGTCAGGCGCGGTAGTGGCCGGACTTGCCGCCGAGCTTCTCGACCAGATGGATGCCCTCGATGCGCACGCCGCGCTCCACCGCCTTGATCATGTCGTAGATGGTGAGGCAGGCGACCGAGACGGCCGTGAGGGCCTCCATCTCGACGCCGGTCGGACCCGTTACCTTGACGCTGGCGCGGACGAGGCAGCCCGGCAGTTTTGCGTCGGGCTCGATGTCGAGCGTCACCTTCGACAGCGCCAGCGGATGGCAGAGCGGAATCAGCTCCGAGGTTCGTTTGGCGGCCATGATGCCGGCGATGCGGGCGGTGCCGAGCACGTCGCCCTTCTTGGCATTGCCGGACACGATCAGATCGAGCGTCGCCTTGGTCATGACGACCCGGCCTTCCGCGACCGCAAGCCGCTCGGTCGCCGGCTTGTCCGACACGTCGACCATGCGCGCCTCGCCGGAGGCGCCGATATGGGTGAGGGCCGGGACGGCCTTCTTGGCCGGATTACGCGCCATATCAGCGCGTGCCCGTCGCGCGCGCCGTCGTCTCGCGCGCGAGCAGCGTGCGCGTCGCGGCGGTGACGTCGGCCTGCCGCATCAGGCTCTCGCCGACCAGGAAGGTCGACATGCCGACGCGCTCGAGCCGGGCGAGATCGGCGGGCGTGAAGATGCCGCTTTCGCCGACCATCAGCCGATCCCCGGGGATCAGCGGCGCCAGTGTTTCGCTGGTCGCGAGCGTGGTCTCGAAGGTGCGAAGATTGCGGTTGTTGACCCCGATCATGGGCGAGCGGAGCTTGAGCGCGCGGTCGAGCTCGGCGCGGTCGTGGATCTCGATCAGCACATCCATGCCGTAGGCGAGCGCGGCATCCTCGAGGTCTTTTGCCGTGGCATCATCGAGCGCGGCCATGATGATCAGGATGCAATCGGCGCCGTGCGCGCGCGCCTCAGTCACCTGATAGGTGTCGAACATGAAATCCTTGCGCAGCACCGGCAGTGCCGTCGCTGCACGCGCCGCCACCATGAAGTCGAGATGGCCCTGGAACGAGGGCGTGTCGGTCAGCACCGACAGGCAGGCCGCGCCGCCGGCCTCATAGGCCTTGGCGAGCTGGGGCGGATCGAAATCGGCGCGGATCAGCCCCTTCGACGGCGATGCCTTTTTCACCTCCGCGATCAGCGCGTAGTCGCCATTGGCGTGCTTGGCCTTGATCGCGCGCACGAAGCCGCGCGGTGCGGCTTGCGCCCTGGCCTTCGCCTCGACCGCCGACAGCGGCTGCGCGCGCTTGGCGGCGGCGATCTCTTCGCGCTTGTAGGCTTCGATCTTGGTCAGGATGTCCGACATGTCAGGCTCAGCCGTTCGAGATCGCGATCAGGTGCTTCAGCTTCGCGTTGGCGGCACCACTGTCGATCGATTTCATGCCGATCGCGACGCCCTCCTTGAGGTCCTTGGCGCGGCCGGCCACGACCAGCGCGGCGGCGGCGTTCATCAGCGCGACGTCGCGGTAGGCGCTCGGCTTGCCGTCGAGCACGCTCTGCAGGGCGATTGCATTGGCGTCGGCATCACCGCCTTTGAGCGCGCCTGCCTCGCAGCGCGGAAGGCCCGCGTCCTCCGGCGTCACCTCGAAATTGCGGATTTCGCCATTGTTGAGCGCGGAGACGAAGGTCGGGCCGGTGAGGGTGATCTCGTCGAGACCATCGGAGCCGTGCACCACCCAGGCGGATTCGGAGCCGAGGTTCTTCAGCACCTGCGCCAGCGGCTGCACCCATTGCCGCGAGAACACGCCGACCATCTGCCGCTTCACGCCGGCCGGGTTGGACAGGGGGCCGAGCAGATTGAAGATCGTGCGTGTCGCAAGCTCGACCCGGGTCGGGCCGACGTTCTTCATGGCCGGGTGATGGGCGGGAGCGAACATGAAGCCGATGCCGCATTCGCGCACGCAGTGGCCGACCTGATCGGGCCTGAGGTCGATTTTCACCCCGAGCGAGGCCAGCACGTCGGCGGCGCCCGAGCGCGACGACAGCGCGCGGTTGCCGTGCTTGGCCACCGGCACGCCGGCGCCCGAGACGATGAAGGAGGCGCAGGTCGAGACATTGACCGAGCCGGAGCCGTCGCCGCCGGTGCCGACGATGTCGACGGCTTCAGGCGGTGCCGTCACGCTCAGCATCTTGGAACGCATCGCCGTAACGGCGCCGGTGATCTCGTCCACGGTTTCGCCGCGCACCCGCAGCGCCATCAACAGGCCACCCATCTGCGAGGGCGTGGCCTCGCCCGACATCATGGCGTCGAAGGCGGAAGCCGCTTCCTCGCGCGACAGGCTGGCGCCGGTCGCCACTTTTCCAATGATCGATTTCAGGTCGTCCATCGCGTGCTTTCAACTTACTGCTGGTTCGCGCCGGTCACCTGCGCGAAGGCGGCCTGATTAATGGTGGTCCCGATGTCGGTTTCAAGCTTGTTGACGTAGGAAGCGACCTGCTCCTCGGTCTGGGCACGGTCGAGGCTTTCCTTCAGCTTCTTGACCGCGTCGGAGGCGGCGTCGACCGCGGGTTCGACGATGTCGGTGACGCGGAACACGATCACCTCGGTGCCCCCCGTCACCGGCGTCTGTCCGACGCCGTCCTTGGCGGTGCGGAAGGCAGCCGCCACGACGGCTGCGGGCACGCTGGCGGGGGGGTCGTCGCGCTTGAAGCCGGTTGCTGTCTCGACCTTGGCGCCGATCGCTGCGGCTTCATCGGCAAGCTTGCCGCCTGCTTCGAGCTTCTGCACCATCTCGGTCGCCTTGGCCTTGAGCTTGGTGGCGATCTGGTCCTGGCGCCAGCGCGCCTCGACCTGGTCGCGGACCTCGTCCAGATTGCGGTCGCGCGACGGCGTGATGGCGAGCACGTCGTACCAGACATAGCCGCCCTTGAACGAAATCGAGTCGTTGTCGACGCCGACATCGGTGTTGAAGGCTTGCGACACCACGTCGAGGCCCTGCGGAATGTTGGCGACCGGCTGGCCATTGGGGGCGCGGCCGGAGCGGTCGACCGCGTCGATGGTCACGGCGGTGAGGCCGAGCTTCTGCGCCGCGTCGATCACGCTGGCGCCGCCGCCGCGCTCGTCTTCCATCTTGTCGCGGAGATCGGCGACCTTGACGCGCGCGCGCTCGGTGGCGATCTCGCGCTTGATGTCGCCGGCAAGGCTGGCGTAGTCCGCCTCTTTGCCCGGCTCGATCTTGTCGACCCTGACGATCGCGACGCCAAGCCCGCCCTGGATCGGCTGGCTGATCTCGCCGGCGGGAAGCGCGAAGGCGGCATCGCCGACGGCGGCAGCGAGCGAAGACTTGGTCACGAGGCCGAGGTCGACGTCGGAGGCGCTCAGCCCGCGCTCCTTGCCGAGATCCTCGAACGACATTCCGCCGACGAGGCGCTCGCGTGCGGCCTGCGCGTCGGTCACGTTGGGAAACACGATCTGCTGGATCTGGCGCTTCTCCGGCGTGCCGAGCCGGTCCTTGCGCTGCTCGAACACCTTCTTGGCGTCCTCGTCGGAGACCTCGCTCCACTTCCCGATGTCTTCCGGTGAGACCACGACGAAGGAGATCTTGCGGTATTCGGGCGCGCGGAACTGGACCTTATGATCCTCGAAATAGGCGGCGAGCGTCTCGGGCGAGGGCGCGTCGATCTGGCCGGCCTGGGCGGCGTCGAGCCTGACGAATTCGATGGCGCGCTGCTCGTTCTGGAAGCGCGTCAGCACGTCGATCATGGCCTTCGGCGGCTCGAGGCCGGCGCCGATCGTGCCGGTAATCTGCCGGCGCAGCGACACCTTGCGCTGCTCGGCGACGTAGCGCTGCTCGGTATAGCCGAAATTGCGGATCACGGCCTGGAACCGGTTCGCATCGAAGCTGCCGCCGACGCCCTTGAAGTTGGGGTCGTTCATGATGACCTGGCGGATCTGGTCGTCGGACTGGCCGAGCCCGAGCCGGCGCGCCTCTTCGTCGAGGGCGGCTTCAGCGATCGTCTGCTGCAGCACCTGGCGGTCGAGGCCGAAGGCACGCGCCTGGTCGGGCGTCAGCGGACGGCCGAACTGGCGGCTGATCTGTTGCAGGCGGTCCGTGTAGATCTGGCGGAACTCGTTCAACGAAATCTCGGTGCTGCCGATCTTGGCCACCGTGGACTGCCCGAAGCCCTTGAAGATGTCGGCGATGCCCCAAATGCCGAAACTGACGATCAACACGCCCATCACCACGGCCATAATGGTCTTGCCGAGCCAGTTTGATGAGGCCTTGCGCATTCCTCGAAGCATTTGGTCCAACTTGTTTGAGCAGGAGGGGAACGGGAGCGCGTCTTAATGCAGATTCAGCAAAAGCGCGTCACCAAATTGATCAATCATCATAAAGTGGTGGCTTTCCCCCCGCAACCTCGGGTCCGGCGACCGTTTGCGGCTGCGGTTAAAAGCCTCTGGTCTCTGGAACTGCAGCAGGTCCTCTGCTAGCGCATGCACAAACCTCATTTTGCTGGAAATTGACATGACCGACGCCATCCGCCCCCTGATCGCCGGCAATTGGAAAATGAACGGCCTGAAGGCCCAGGCTGCCGAGTTCGACGCCATGCTCGACGGTGCGGCCGGGGTGAGCGGCAAGGCCGATCTGCTGGTCTGCCCGCCTGCGACCCTGATTGCCACCTTCGCCGACAAGGCGCGCGGCAAGAAAGTCGGGGTCGGCGCCCAGGATTGCCACCCCAAGGCCTCCGGTGCCCATACCGGCGATATCGCCGCCGAAATGCTGGCTGATGCCGGGGCAACGGCCATCATCGTTGGCCATTCCGAGCGCCGCGCCGACCACGGCGAGGGCGATGCCCTGATCCGGCAGAAGGCCGAGGCCGTCTGGCGCGCCGGTGCGACGGCGATTGTCTGCATCGGCGAGACTCAGGCCCAGCGCGACGCCGGCCAGACCCTGGACATCCTGCGCGGGCAACTCGCCGGCTCGCTGCCTGAGGGCTCGACGGCCGCGAATCTCATCGTGGCCTATGAGCCGGTCTGGGCGATCGGCACCGGGCTCACCCCCACAGCCAAGGATGTCGAGCAGATTCATGGGTTTATCCGGGAGGTCCTGACCTCCCGGTTCAAAACCGACGGGGCGAAGATGCGCATCCTCTATGGCGGCTCGGTCAAGCCCTCGAATGCGGCCGAGCTGATGGCGGTCAAGAACGTCAACGGCGCCCTGGTCGGCGGCGCCAGCCTGAAGGCGGCTGATTTCCTTGCGATCGCCAAGGGCTGCCCCTAGCTAACTCAAAGCGGCTGATCCGGACCTGATCGGGGGTGGCAATGCCCCCTCTGATCGTGTAACACCGCGCAACTTCAGGAAAACCCGCGAAGCGAGATCGGCCGCCGTCAGGCGCCGCCCGCTTGTGACGGAAGGATACTATGCAGACCGTTGTCATCGTCATCCATCTCATGATCGTCGCCGTCATGATCGGCGCTGTCCTGCTGCAGAAGTCGGAAGGCGGCGGCCTCGGCATGGGCGGCGGCGCAGGCTTCATGTCGAGCCGCGGCACCGCGAACCTCTTGACGCGGACCACAGCGATCCTCGCCGCTGGCTTCTTCCTCACCAGCATGTTCCTGTCCTGGCATGCGGGCTACAGCCGCGCGCCGTCGTCGATCATCGGCACGCCGGCGTCCCAGGGCCAGCCGGCCGGCGGATCGCCGATCGCGCCGCCGACCTCGGGCGGCATCCTGGATTCGCTGAAGAAGGCCGACGAGCAGCAGCAGGCGCCGGCTCCGAGCGGCCCGCAGGTGCCTCGTTCGCAATAAAGCAGGGGGGCCATGCAGGGCGGTGGCTACCGTCCTGCATCAACAATCCCCATCAAGGCACTGTCACCACTCTTAGTTTTGGCTCACCCACAGGCCCGCAGAATCTTTGGGGCGGAATACGAATCGCTTTGGCGAATCGAATTCGAGGGATTAGAGGTTAAGTCCCATGGCGCGGTACATATTCATCACCGGCGGCGTGGTTTCTTCGCTCGGCAAGGGTCTGGCTTCAGCGGCACTCGGTGCGCTGTTGCAAGCCCGGGGCTACAAGGTCCGCCTCCGCAAGCTCGACCCCTATCTCAACCTCGATCCCGGAACGATGTCGCCGTATCAGCACGGCGAAGTGTTCGTGACCGATGACGGCGCGGAGACCGATCTCGATCTCGGTCACTACGAGCGCTTCACCGGCCGACCTGCGACCAAGCAGGACAACATCACCACGGGACGCATCTACCAGGACATCATCTCCAAGGAGCGCCGCGGCGATTATCTCGGCGCGACCATCCAGGTGGTTCCGCACGTCACCAACGCCATCAAGGAATTCGTCCTCTCCGGCAACGACGATTACGACTTCGTGCTGGTCGAGATCGGCGGCACCGTCGGCGACATCGAGGGCCTGCCGTTCTTCGAGGCGATCCGCCAGCTCAAGAACGAATTGCCGCGCGATCACGCCATCTACATTCACCTCACGCTCCTGCCTTACATTCCGAGCGCCGGTGAGTTGAAGACCAAGCCGACGCAGCACTCCGTGAAGGAGCTGCGCTCGATCGGCATTCAGCCGGACATCCTGCTCTGCCGCACCGACCGCGAGATCCCGAAGGAAGAGCGGCGCAAGCTGGGGCTGTTCTGTAACGTGCGCGAAAGCGCCGTGATCGAGGCGCGCGACGCCGACAGCATCTACGCCGTGCCCGAAGCCTATCACGCGGCAGGCCTCGACGACGAAGTGCTTGCCGCCTTCGGTATCGAAGCGCGCATCCCGCCGGTGCTCAAGAGCTGGCACCAGATCAACGAACGCATCCGCAATCCCGAGGGCGACGTGACCATCGCCATCGTCGGCAAATATACCGGCATGAAGGATGCGTATAAGTCGCTGATCGAGGCGCTCTCGCATGGCGGTATCGCCAACAAGGTCAAGGTCAACCTCGACTGGATCGAGAGCGAGATCTTCGAGAAGGAAGATCCCGCGCCGTTCCTCGAGCACGTCAACGGCATCCTGGTGCCCGGCGGATTCGGTCAGCGCGGTGCGGAAGGCAAGATCCGCGCGGCGCAGTTCGCGCGCGAACGCGACGTGCCGTATTTCGGCATCTGCTTCGGCATGCAGATGGCGGTGATCGAGGCCGCACGAAATCTCGTCGGCATCGAGGACGCCAATTCCACCGAGTTCGGCCCGACCAAGGAGCCGCTGGTCGGCCTGATGACGGAGTGGCTGCGCGGCAACGAGCTCGAGAAGCGCTCGCAGGCCGGCGATCTCGGCGGCACCATGCGGCTCGGCGCTTATCCCGCTGCGCTCAACCGCGGCAGCCGCGTCTCGCAGGTCTATGGCGGCGCGACCGAGATTTCCGAGCGCCACCGCCATCGCTACGAGGTCAACACCGCCTACAAGGCCCGCCTCGAGCAGCACGGTTTGAAATTCTCAGGCCTGTCGCCCGACGGCGTGCTGCCTGAGATCGTCGAGTACGAGGACCATCCCTGGTTCATCGGCGTCCAGTTCCACCCCGAGCTGAAGTCGCGGCCGTTCGAGCCGCATCCGCTGTTCGCCTCGTTCATTCAGGCGGCGATGGTGCAGAGCCGGCTGGTCTGACGGCTCAGCGCGCGGCGGAGTAGTCGCGCGCGCGCTGCATCGGCTCCAGCGCGGCCCGTGCGGATGATTCAGGCGCAACCGATCCCGCGACGATCTTCATCTGCGGCCGCCGCGTCAGCCTGTAGACGGCGGCAGGTGGCACGTTCAGCAAGGCGCGATCGACGAGCTTGGCGCGCAGGCCGAGCCGATCGAGCACGGGCCGCGGCACCGGGCAGCTCATGCCGTAGGTGAACTGGTAGAAGGCGCCGCCAGGGCGGACATAGCTGAAAGCGCCACCGATGATCGAGACGACCTTGCGCGTTGACATGTTGAGCAGCGGCAGGCCGCTCACGACGGCGCCGACGGGAGCGCCATCATAGAGGCGCTCGGTCGCAAGCCGGCCTGCGTCCATCCACAGCACGCGCGCCCCGGGAAAGCGCATCTGCAGGAGCTTCATGAAGTCGGAGCCGTATTCGATCAGCGTGAGGTCCTGCGGACGGACGCCGCGCTTGAGCAGCTTGTAGGTGAACGCGCCGGTGCCGGGACCGAGCTCGAGGATCGGACCCGTCGTTGCGCTGATCTCGCGCGTGATGAGATCGGCGAGCGCCGCACCCGACGGTGCGACCGCGCCAACCCGACGCGGGGACGACATCCAGGACAGGAAGAAGGAAAGAAAATCGTTGGGCATGCGCACTCCGGAATCTTGCTTTGCACCTCAATGAGGTGCGACGCATGCAGTGTCGCGGGAGCGCATTGCGACAGCATTGCGCTGACCTGTGCGAATGCGAATTGAATCAGCTCTGCCGCATTTCCGGCAGCGTCATCCGGAAACAGGCGCCGCCCTCCGGTCCGTCCGCGACCGAAACGTGGCCGCCATGCAGCTGCACGATCTCGCGCACCATGTTGAGGCCGAGGCCGGCACCGCGATCGAGCGGCGTCAGCCGGTAGAACGGCTCGAAGATCTGCTCGCGCTGACCGGCGGGAATGCCAGCGCCTTCGTCCGCGACCTCGATGCTCGCAGGCCTGCTGACGCGAATCCCGATCGTGCCGCGGCGCGGGCCGTGCTGGATTGCATTCTGCACGAGATTGGTCAGCGCGCGCTCCAGCGCCGCCGCATCGCCGATGGTCTCGATCGGTGTCGCCGGCGCGTCGAGGGCCAGCTCGTAGCCGGCGGCAATCGCCAGCGGCGCGAGATCGGCGGCGACGCTGTGCGCAACGGTGACGAGATTGACGCGCGTGAAGGGATGGCCGCAGCGGTCGATCCGCTGGATATCGAGCAATTGTTCGGCGAGCGTCGCCAGCCGCGCGGAATCCTCCAGCAGACGGGTCTTGTCCGGCCCAGGGGCCAGTGACTCCAGCCGGGTGTTCAGGATCGCGATCGGCGTACGAAGCTCGTGCGCGGCGTCGGCGACGAAGCGTTTGTGGCGGGCATAACCCTGGTCGAGCCGCGCCAGCGCGTCGTTGATCGCGCTCACGAGCGGCATGACCTCCAGCGGGATGCGCTCCACCGGCAGCCGCGCGCCGCGCTGATGGATGTCGATGCGCCGCGCCTCGTCCGCTGCGCTATCGAGCCCCCTGAACGCGCGCCGCACGATCATCGGCGTGGCGATGAACGTCGCCGTTCCCATCAGCAGCAGGCCGGGCAGGGCGATGCCGAGGAACGCAAGGGATGTCATGTACAGCGCCCTGGCGCCGGTCAGACGTCCTTGTGTCGCCGTGATGACCTGCACGTTGCCCGCATCGGTGTCGACCCGCTTCAGTCGTGCCGCCGGCTTGTGCGGATTGTCCTCGAACATCTGCCAGCCGAGCCGCGCCTGGCTGATCTGGTCGAGGCCGTTGCCGATCGCAGCGAATTCGGCCGGCACGGTGCCTTCGCTGAGCGAGTGGCCTTGCCGGTCGCGCACCAGAAACCAGAGGTCAGGTATTTCACTGCGCAACTGCTTCAGCTCTGCGGTCGGCTGCAAGGCCAATCCGCCTTGCGCCTCGCGTGTGAGCGCGTGCTGGACGACGTCGATGACGCGGTCCTCGTCGCGCTCGGCCAGCACGAAGCCGGAGGCACAGAGCCCGGCGAGGACGACCGCAACCAGCGCGACCAGGATCGCGGCCTGAAGCGAGAGCAGGCGCCAGCTCAGCCGCGAGCGCAGGCAATAGGGATCGTCGTGCTTGCTCATATCAGCTTCTTGAGAAGATAGCCGACGCCACGGATTCCGTGGATCTCGATGCCCGCATCGGCTTCCGCGAGCTTTCGTCGGAGCCGCGACACGTGCGTGTCGAGCGCGTTCGACTGGATCTCGTCGTCGAAATTGTAGACCGCCTCTTCGAGCGCCGAGCGCAGCACGGTCCGGCCCATGCGGCGGACCAGGGCCTCGAGCACCAGCAGCTCCCGGCGCGGCAGCTCGAGTGGCACACCGTCGATGCTGGCCTCGCGGTGACTGAGGTCGAAGGCGAGGCGCCCGGCGCGGATCACATCAGGGGAGAGGCCGGCCGGCCGCCGCAACACCGCGCGCAGCCGCGCCAGCAGCTCCTCGACGGCAAACGGTTTGGCCAGATAGTCGTCGGCGCCGCGATCGAGCCCGGCGACGCGGTCGGCGACCTCGCCGCGCGCCGTCAACACGATGATCGGCACCCCGTCGGCGCGGGCCCTCAGCTTCGGGATCAAGGCGAGACCGTCGCCATCGGGAAGCTGGCGATCGAGCAGGACGGCGGCGTGGACGTCGGCAGAAATGGCCTCCTCCGCCTCGGCGAGCGTAGGGGCATGGTCCACCACCATGTCGTAGCGCTTCAGCGCCGACGCCAGCGCGTCGGCCATTTCGGCCTCGTCCTCGACGAGCAAAATCCGCATGATCCGGCACCTCAACCTCACCCGTGCCATTCTAGCGGCCGTACCATTGCGGCAGCATTGCGGGAACCGGCCGCGACAGAGTGGCCTTGAGCGGGCCCCAGCCATGCGCGGAACGCGACAGGGGCGGTCGGGCGGGGCTCAAGACACCGTCAGGGCCAGTCGTTATAACCGCCGAACTTGGTCAGGGAGGAACAAGAATGATCTACGAAATGCGCATCTATCGTTGCGTGCCGGGCCGACTGCCGGCGCTGCTCAAGCGATTCGAGACCGCGACGCTGAAGATCTGGGAGAAGCACGGCATCAAGCAGGCCGGATTCTTCACGACGCTGATCGGTGACTCCAATCAGGAGCTGACATATTTCCTGGCCTGGGACTCGCTCGCCGAGCGCGAGAAGAAGTGGGGCGCGTTCATGACCGATCCGGATTGGATGAAAGCACGCGCCGAGAGCGAAGCGGACGGCCAGATCGTCGGCAATATCGTCAGCCAGCTCCTGACGCCGACTGCCTTCTCGGCGGTGAAGTAGGAACCTGCCGATGCAAAGGGAGGCGCCGGGGACCCCGGCGCAACCCTGATATTCGACCGGCCTTGGCCGAATAGGGTTGATCCGACCCTCATGGCGGCTATGGTCACGCCGAAACGAGGGATTTGCCTTGAGCTCTTCGCATTCAGCGGCGCCGGTCGTCACCATTGGCACGGTCAAGTTCGGCAATGATCTGCCGATCTCGATCATTGCAGGACCCTGCCAGCTCGAAAGCCGCCAGCATGCGCTGGAGGTCGCCTCCGCGCTCAAGGAGATCGCGGCACGGCTGAACATCGGCCTCGTCTACAAGACCTCGTTCGACAAGGCCAACCGCACCAGCGCGTCGGCGGCGCGCGGGCTGGGCCTCGCGCAGTCGCTGCCGATCTTCGCCGAAATCCGCTCCTCGCTCGGCCTGCCTGTCCTGACCGACGTGCACGATGCCGCGCAATGCGCCGAGGTGGCGCAGGCCGTGGACATCCTGCAGATCCCCGCCTTCCTGTGCCGGCAGACCGATCTGCTGCTGGCTGCCGCCGCAACCGGCAAGGTCGTCAACGTCAAGAAGGGGCAGTTCCTGGCGCCCTGGGACATGGCCAATGTCGTCACGAAGATTACCAGCGCTGATAATCCCAACGTGCTCGTCACCGAGCGCGGGGCGTCCTTCGGCTACAACACGCTGGTCTCCGACATGCGTGCGCTGCCGATCATGGCGCGGACCACCGGTGCGCCCGTGATCTTCGACGCCACTCATTCGGTGCAGCAGCCGGGCGGGAAGGGGACCTCGTCGGGCGGCGAGCGCGAATTCGTGCCGGTGCTCGCACGCGCCGCCGTGGCGGGCGGGGTCGCCGGTGTCTTCATCGAGACCCATCCCGATCCCGATCGCGCGCCGTCCGATGGGCCCAACATGGTGCCGCTGCGCGAGTTCGAGGGGCTGATCGCCAGGCTGAAGGCGTTCGACGCGCTGGCAAAGAACCCGCGCTGATGCAGCAAGGCGAGGCGCGGTCGCACGATCACGGCCTGCCGACAGCGCTCTACGTCATATCAGGAGCTAGCTTCGCCGCGGCGCTTTCGGCACGCGCACTCGACCCGGTGTTGCCGCACGTCGCCGAGGATTTTGGCGTCAGCATTGCCACCGCCGCAGGCTTTGCCGCGGTGTTCGCCTTCACCTTCTCGATCATCCAACCCATTGTCGGCGCTGCCGCCGATCTGTTCGGCAAGACGCGGCTAATGATCGGCTGCCTCGCGCTGCTCGGCCTTGCCAACATCCTCGGCGCGCTCTCGTCCTCGTTCTCGGTTCTGTTTGCGACCCGCATCCTCGCCGGCATCGGTTCCGGCGGCGTGTTTCCGGTGGCGCTGAGCCTGACCAGCGATCTCGTCGGGCCCGAGAAACGCCAGGTCGCGATCAGCCGCACGCTTGCCGGCGCCATGACCGGCAATCTGCTCGGCGCCTCGGCTTCCGGCCTGATCGGCGATTTTCTCGGCTGGCGCGGCGTGCTTGCGGTGCTCGGCGGGCTCGTGATCGTGGCGTCGATCGCGGTCGCCGCCGGCTTTCACGGCGCCAAGGTCAAGCATCCGCCGAAGACCAGCCTGTCGGCGCTGAAGGCCGGTTATCGCACCATCTTCACCAACCCCAATGCCTATGTCTGCTATTCGGCGGTGTTCGTCGAAGGCTGCTGCGTGCTCGGCCTGTTTCCCTATATCGCCTCGTTCCTGTTCGAGCTCGGGCAGACGTCGCTGTCGATCGCCGGCATCGTCATCGCGGGCTTTGCGGTCGGCGGTTTGTTCTACACGCTGACGGTGTCGCGCCTGCTGCCCTGGCTGGGCATGAAGGGCATGATGATCGCGGGCATGACGCTGGTCGCCTCACAACTCGTCGCCGTGGCCTTCGGGCCGCGCTGGGAGGTCCAGGCGCTCAATCTCATCGTCATGGGCTGGGGCTTCTACATCGCCCATGGTTGTCTCCAGGTCTTCGCCAGCGAGCTCTCGGTCGAGGCTCGCGCCACCGCGCTGTCGCTGCATTCGTTCTTTTTCTTCATGGGGCAGACGGTGGGACCGCTCGCCTATGGCTTTGGGCTCCAGCATGCCGGCAAGATGCCGACCCTGTTCGCGAGCGCCGCGATCATGGTCGTGCTGGGCTTCGTCTGCGCCCGGCTGCTCAAGCAGCGTGCGCCGGCGGATGCGCGCGTTTGAGAGCTGTGGTGTGGGACTAACCCCGTCAGCCATCTGTCGCCCCTGCCGCGATGGGCTGTCGGGCGAGAGGCGCCTGGTCTATTGTCCAGATCATCACCTGTGTGTCCTGCGCCATGTCAACGCAATTTGAGATCGAAGACCTTCACCGCGAGCCGAAAAGGGACGCGCTGCTCCACCTGAACAATGCGAGCGCGCGCGAGACTTCGTTGCTCACGCCGGAGCGGTTCGACCGATTGATCGGATCGGCGCGGCTGGCGCTGTTCGTTCAACCCGGCGCAGCGCTTCTGCTGGCGTTCGAACAATCCGACGACTACGACGGCGGACACTTTCTTTGGTTTCGCGGTCGGTTCGACAGATTTCTCTATGTCGACCGGGTTATCGTTGCCGAGGCGTACCGGCGCCACGGTATCGGACGCTTGCTCTACGCCCATCTGCTGGAGCGCGCGGGGGAGCTCGGCCATATCCGCGTCGTTTGCGAGGTGAACCTCGATCCGCCCAACCCTGTCTCCGACAGATTCCATGCAGCCCTCGGCTTTGTCGAGGTTGGAAGGGCAACCATCGAAAACGGCGCGAAGACCGTGCGCTATCTCGCCGCCAGTTTGTAGGACGAGCATGGTTGCCAGCGCGGCTTTGTCGCGTTCCAAAGCCGCGGAAAAAACGACCGGTTGGCCGCTAACCCCGCCCGCGATACGGCGCAACGCCTTGCTCGGGCACCCACAGGCCCTTGGGCACGCGGCCGGTCTGCCAGAACACGTCGATCGGGATGCCGCCGCGCGGATACCAGTAGCCGCCGATCCGCAGCCATTTCGGCTTGATCTCGCTCGCAATGCGCTTGCCGATCATCACGGTGCAGTCCTCGTGGAATGCGCCGTGATTGCGGAAGCTCGCGATGTAGAGTTTGAGCGATTTCGATTCCAGCAGCCACGCACCCGGCGCGTAGTCGATCATCAGATGCGCGAAATCCGGCTGGCCCGTGACCGGGCAGAGCGAGGTGAATTCCGGCACGGTGAAGCGCACCAGATAGTCGGTGCCCTTTTGCGGATTGGGCACGCGGTCGAGCTGGGCATCTTCCGGTGTGTGCGGCCATTCGACCGCGCGGCCGAGCTGGAGGGATTTCTTCGCCATCGTCGTCACATCCTTTGGAGCATGATCCGGACCCGAAGGGCCGCGTTAGCGCAAAGTGGGCACCGGTTTTCCGAAAGATCATGCTCAACAGAAATCGGAGCGCGACAAGATCGCGCTCCAGAGGATGCCGGGATGGACGCAAATGCCGCTGCCGTCAACCGGCGGCAATCGTCTGGATCAGCACGATGCGATCGTTGCCGGACTCGCAGCCCCAGAGTTCGCCCGGTCGGCCGTCGAGCTGGCGCACATTGGCGTTGGCCTTGTCGCTCGCGAACACGTTGAACCGCTCGGTGGCGGGATCGAAGCGGACAATCGCGTTGGCGGAGAAGTCGGTCAGCCAGACCTTGTCCTTGTCGTCGACGAAGACAGCGTAGGCGCGGGGACGCTCGCCCGGCAGCTTCCAGCTCTTCCACGACCCATCAGCGGGATCGTGCACCGAGACATGGCCGCTGTTCCATTCGCTGACCCAGATCCGGCTCTTCGAATCCGACCAGACGCGCCGCGATCCCTGGCTTGGCGTTGGCGGCTCGACAACGCTGGCATGGCCGGTCGCCAGATCGATCCTGGCGATATAGCTGCCGGCAAGCGAGGCGTACCAGACCTCGCCCTTGGGCGTCACGGTGATGCCATAGGGGCCGACGCCCTTGGGCGCCCTGAACACATTCATGTCGCCGGACTTCGGCGCGAGCCGACCGTAATAGCCGGACTGGCCGGTGAACCAGTAAGTGCCTTCCTTGTCGAACACGCCGGTGTTGAGATTGGCCGAGGCGAACTTTTCCGGCAGGCGGAACAGCGTGACCTTGAGATCGCCGGGATCGACCCGTGCGATCGCGTTCTGGCCGCCCTCGGTGATCCAGGGCGCGCCATCGGGGCCGATGGTCACGCCATGCGGAGCGGCGCCCTGACCGAGGCCGACGGTCTTGAAACTGCCATCCCGGGGATCGAGCCTGCCGAGCAAGCCCTTGCCCTGCGCCGTGAACCAGACCGAACCGTCAGGGGCGGGCGTGAGATCGTGCAGGCCGATACCGGCACTGATCGGGAAGTATTTTGTCCGGAACGGGCCCTCTTGGGCAAAACTTGGGCGAACCACGAACAGGGCGGTGCTGGAAGCAAGAAACTGGCGGCGATTCATGGCGTTACCCCGACTGCTTGGGATTGAGGATGCACGCACAGACCCGATGCCCGCGACCTTAATCCTGGCGACTTCACGCGTCAGTCGAAGTGCCACCCTCAAGCGTTCACATTTGCTTGCGGCCCGTGTAAGACCCGCGGCGAACCGATCAGCTCCAACGAACGGAAGTGCACATCATGACCGCCATCATTGACATCATCGGCCGCGAAATCCTCGATAGCCGGGGCAATCCCACCGTCGAGGTCGATGTCGTTCTGGAGGATGGCGCGCTCGGCCGGGCCGCGGTGCCGTCGGGCGCCTCCACCGGTGCCCATGAGGCGGTGGAGCTGCGCGACGGCGACAAGGCTCGCTATCTCGGCAAGGGCGTCTCCAAGGCGGTCGGTGCCGTCAACGGCGAGATCTTCGAGGCCCTCAGTGGTCTCGATGCCGAGCAGCAGGCCCAGATCGACCAGATCATGATCGACCTTGACGGCACGCCGAACAAGAGCCGGCTCGGGGCCAACGCCATCCTTGGCGTCTCGCTCGCCTGCGCCAAGGCGGCCGCGAATTCGCTCGACATGCCGCTCTATCGGTATGTCGGCGGCACCTCGGCGCGCTTGTTGCCGGTGCCGATGATGAACATCATCAATGGCGGCGTGCACGCCGACAACCCGATCGACTTCCAGGAGTTCATGATCCTGCCGGTCGGCGCGTCCTCCTTCGCTGAAGGCCTGCGCTATGGCGCTGAAGTCTTCCACACCCTGAAGTCGGAGCTGAAGAAGGCCGGCCACAACACCAATGTCGGCGACGAGGGCGGCTTCGCCCCGAACCTGCCGTCGGCCGACGCCGCGCTGGAATTCGTGATGAACGCGATCGGTAAGGCCGGATTCAAGGCGGGCAGCGACATCGTGCTCGGGCTCGACTGCGCCTCGACCGAGTTCTTCAAGGGGGGCAAGTACGTCTATGAAGGCGAGGGCAAGACCCGCTCGATCTCGGAGCAGGCCAAGTACCTTGCGGACCTTGTCGGCCGTTATCCCATCGTGACCATCGAGGACGGCATGTCGGAAGACGACATGGACGGCTGGAAGGAGCTCACCGATCTCATCGGCAAAAAGTGCCAGCTCGTCGGCGACGACCTCTTCGTCACCAACGTCAAGCGCCTCGCCGACGGCATCAAGACCGGCCGCGCCAACTCGATCCTGATCAAGGTCAACCAGATCGGCACCCTGACCGAGACGCTTGCCGCCGTCGAGATGGCCCACAAGGCCGGCTACACCTCGGTGATGTCGCACCGCTCCGGCGAAACCGAGGATTCCACCATCGCCGACCTCGCGGTCGCCACCAATTGCGGTCAGATCAAGACCGGCTCCCTTGCACGTTCCGACCGCACCGCCAAATACAATCAGCTCCTGCGCATCGAGCAGCAGCTCGGCAAGCAGGCGCTGTACGGCGGCAAGGCGGCACTGAAGGCGCTGGCATAAGCCAGCGCTTCGACTCGAGAAAAGACGGACAGGGGAGGATCGACATGAGCGACGGCAAGACCGGACTGCAACTGCGTTCGCTGCTGAAGAAGAGTGGCGAGCTGGAATTGTCGCTCGTGAATGTCCCGACGCCGGAGCCGGCCGACGATGAGGTCGTGGTTCGCGTCGAGGCCACGCCGATCAACCCGTCCGATCTCGGCCTCCTGATCGGGCCCGCCGACATGTCCGCCGCCAAGGCCTCCGGCACGAAGGAGATGCCGGTCATCACCGCGACAATGCCGGAGGCTGCGATGCGGATGATGGGAGCCCGGCTCGATCAGTCGCTGCCGGTCGGCAACGAGGGCGCCGGCACGGTGATCGCGGCCGGATCGTCGGACGCCGCGAAGGCGCTGATCGGCAAGACGGTGTCGATGATCGGCGGCGCGATGTACACGCAGTACCGCGTGCTGAAGGTCCGCGACGTCATGGAGCTGCCGGCGGGCACCACGGCCGCCGACGGCGCGTCCTGGTTCGTCAATCCGCTGACCGCGCTCGGCATGACCGAGACGATGCGGCGGGAGGGCCACAAGGCGCTCGTGCACACGGCAGCTGCGTCCAATCTCGGCCAGATGCTCAACAAGATCTGCATCAAGGACGGCATCGGCCTCGTCAACATCGTCCGGAGCAAGGAGCAGGCCGATATCCTGCACAAGATCGGCGCCAAGCACGTCGTGGATTCCAGCGCGCCGAGCTTCACAGACGATCTCACCAATGCGCTGGTCGAGACCGGCGCCACGATCGCCTTCGACGCCATCGGCGGCGGCAAGCTGGCCAGCCAGATTCTGACCGCCATGGAAGTTGCCGCCAACAAGACTGCGAAGGAATACAGCCGCTACGGCTCCAACGTGTACAAGCAGATCTACATTTACGGCAGCCTGGACAACCGTCCGACCGAATTGAGCCGGTCGTTCGGACTGACCTGGGGCGTCGGTGGCTGGCTGCTGACGCCGTTCCTCCAGAACATCGGCCCGGCCGAGATCGGCCGCCTGCGCCAGCGCGTCGCGTCCGAGCTCAAGACCACCTTCGCCAGTCACTACACCAAGGTGGTGTCGCTGACCGAGGTGCTTGATCCCGCCAACATCGCCGTGTACGCCAAACGTGCCACTGGCGAAAAATTCCTCATCAACCCAAATAAATAATCGTGATCTGCGACGGCAGGTCATCGAATCTTGCCTTCTGAGCGAAGCGGGGGATTATTCCGCCGCCATTGAATGCGGAAAACCGCAAGGCTCAGAAGGGGACTCCATGACCGATCTCAATCGTCGTCATTTGCTCGCTGGCGCCGCTGCCGTCGGCGCGGCCGCAATAACCGGCCTCCGACCGGCCGCCGTCAATGCCGCGGTGCCGCAGGCCGGGACGCAGGCGCCGGGCTTCTATCGCTACAAGGTCGGCGCTTTCGAGTGCACGTCGATCAATGACGGTGCGCGCACCTTCCCGATGCCGGACAAGTTCGTCGCCAACCTGCAGAAGGACGAGGCGCTGGCCGCCGGCGAGGCGGCCTACATGCCGAAGGGCATGGTCACGGTGCCGTTCAACCCGCAGCTCATCAACACCGGCTCCAAGCTCGTCTTGATCGACACCGGCAACGGCATTGCGAATTTCGAAGCCAGCAAGGGCGCCGTCGGCCGCACCCTGCAAAATCTCCAGGCTGCCGGCGTCGAGGCGAAGAACATTGACGTGGTGCTGCTCTCACATCTGCACCCCGATCACACCAATGGCATTCGTCTCGCCGACGGCGCGCTCGCATTCCCCAATGCGGAGATCATGGTGCCGGGCAAGGACTGGGAGTTCTGGACCAGCGAGGGCAACGCCGCCAAGGCCGAGTCCAATCCGATGATGAAGAATTACTTCGCCAACGTGAAGAAGACCTTCGCCGGCCTCGAATCCAAGGTGACCAAATACGAGTGGGGCAAGGAGGTCGCGCCGGGTATCACCTCGATCGCAACCCCGGGCCACACGCCGGGCCACACCTCGTTCGCTGTCGCGTCCGGCGATGCCAAGGTGCTGATCCAGTCCGACGTCACCAACATCCCGGAATTCTTCCTGCGCAATCCCGACTGGCACGTGATGTTCGACAACGATGCCGCGCTGGCGCAGGAGACCCGCCACAAATTCTACGACATGGCGGCGGCGGAGAAGGCGACCGTCATCGGCTTCCACTTCACGTTCCCGGCGGTCGGCCATGTCGAGAAGGACGGCGCCAAATATCGCCTGATCCCGTCGGCGTGGAATCCGACGATCTGATCGGGACCTGCAGCTTTGCGCGTACGTTCGGGCCGCCACTTGGCGGCCCGATTGTTTTGGATCGCATCCACGAGCACTGAATTGTAGCCCTGATGGAGCGCAGCATCATCCGGGACCGGCGTAGCTTGGGGTAGGGCCCTGGGTTACGCCGGCGCTCCATCCCGGCGACGGCCCAAACGTCTGCTTTCGCGAAACACAGCGTTTCCAAATCGGGCGGGTTCATGCACTTGCATCCACCACACGAGATCGCTTAAGTGCCGTCGCGGCACTCCAGCTCAAGCCCTCAAGGACAATCCATGGCCTACAACATCGTCACGATCGCCGGCAGCCTGCGCAAGGACAGCTTTTCGCTGAAGATCGCCAATGCGCTGGCCAAGCTTGCGCCGGATACGCTCAAGCTCGAGGTCGTCACGCCGGCGGGCATCTCGTTCTTCAACCAGGACCTCGAGGGCGCGCCGCCCGCGGACTGGCTGGCCTTCCGCGACAAGCTTCAGAAGTCGGACGGCGTCATTTTCGTCACGCCGGAATACAACCGCGCGATCCCCGGCGTCCTGAAGAACGCCATCGACGTCGCCTCGCGGCCCTACGGCAAGAGCTCGTTCAACGGCAAGCCGGTCGGCATCGTCTCGAACTCGCCGGGTCCGCTCGGCGGCGTCAGCGCCGCAAAGACGCTTCAGAACATCCTGCCGGGCATTGCGGGCCCGATCATGCAGCAGCCGGAGATCTATCTGAATGCGGTCGGCGACGCCTTCGACGCCGAAGGCAACCTCACCAAGGACTCGCTGAAGCCCGTGCTCCAGGCCTATATCGACGCCTTCGCCGCGCACGTCGCCAAGCACCACGGCTGAGGCTTTTCCGCCGAAGCTTGCCCAACTCTCCGTTATGGCCGGGCAAAAGCGCGAAGCGCGTCTTCGCGCTGGATGTCCCGGCCATCCACGTCTTGGCCCCGAGCGACGAAGAACGTGGATGCCCGGGCCTTCGCCGCGCCGAAGCGGCTTCGGCCGCGCAGGCGGGACAAGCCCGGGCATGACGACGGGCAGGGGCAATTAGCACTCCCTTAACCAACCTGTCTCATCTTCCCAAGATGGTCTCCCGCGCGCGCCTGAAATCGATCCTGACCGGTCTTGCCCTCTACGCGATGGCGGCCGCCATCGTCGGCTATTTCGGCGTCAACGCCTATACCGGCAAATACGGCCTCAACGCCCGCCAGGAGCTCGACCAGGAGATCATCGCGCTGACCAGCGAACTGGCCCAGCTCAAGCGTGAGCGCGCCAGGAGCGAGCAGCGGGTGTCGCTGCTGCGGTCCGAGCGGATCGACCCCGACATGCTGGACGAGCGGGCGCGCTTCCAGCTCGACTACGTCAATCCGCGCGATCTCGTTCGGATGATCCCGGCGAAGTAGCGTTTTCCGCAAGCTTTCGAAACCGACAGCGAAAGCCGCCGCCAAGATCCGACCACAGTGCCTTCCTCCTGCGAAGGTCGTAAGTCCGGAACCGGGCGACCGCCTTGACGGCAGTGCCGCGGCGGGGTCATGGCTTCTGCGGCGCTCGCCGAAGTTGACGCAGATCAAACGGGTGGCGCCGGCACGATCTAGTCTGTCATCCGGAGGAAACAGTGATGAATGGGTCAATGCCCCGGCATCACGCGGCTCGCGTCGAGGCCGCCATCGCGTCAGGCCAGGCGGCACGATCCGCGCTCGTGGCCTCGTGGCGCCGTTCGTCCAGATTGCATCATCTCGATCCCGGCGGCCGCACCTCGCCGATACGGCTGACCGAAGCCGAGCTGCACGAGGCGCGCGAGCGCATCGCGCCGCTGCTGGCCGCGGCGCAAGGCGCGATGGACCGGCTCTATCAGGCGGTCGGCGCGAGCGGGTGCTGCGTGCTGCTCGCCGACGGCGAGGGCGTGCCGGTCGATCGTCGCGGCACGGCGGCGGATGACGCGACGTTTCAATCCTGGGGCCTGTGGACCGGTGCGCTCTGGAGCGAGGAGCACGAGGGCACCAACGGCATCGGCACCTGCCTCGTCGAGCAGCGTCCGCTGACGATCGACCGCGACCAGCATTTCTTCACCCGCAACACGCTTCTGAGCTGCACCGCCGTTCCGATCTACGACCATGAGGCGGCGCTGGCGGGCGTGCTCGACGTCTCCTCCTGCCGCGCCGACCGCACCGACGCGTTTTCCAGTCTGATCGCGCTTGCGACGGGCGAGGCGGCCAAGCGTATCGAAGCCGATCTGTTCCGCAGGGCGTTCAGCCATGCCCGCATCGTGCTGACGCAAGCTGCGGACGGCCAATGCGGCGGCCTCATTGCGGTCGATGCGGACGATCTCGTGATCGGCGCGACCCGCTCCGCCCGGGCGGCGCTGGGAATCGCTCCCGGCCGGGCGTTGCAGCCGGTGCCCGCAGCCGATCTGCTCGGCGGCGAACCCGCACGCGATCATCTTGCCGGCGGCCAGCGCGCGGTGGTGCAGCGGGCGCTGCTCCGCGCCGGCGGCAATGTCTCGGCGGCCGCCAAGGCCCTCGGCGTCAGCCGCGCCACGCTGCACAGGAAGCTCAAGCGGTTCGAGCTGAACCACTAGGCCGCGCTATTTCCCAGAAACCGTGCGCTCGAAATTCCGGTCTCGTGCCCCGGACGCAGCGCAGCGCGTCGCACTTGCGACGTGGTGCGCTGCAGAGCCGGGGCCCATGTCTCAGCATTCTCCCGTGCCGCCTGGGTCCCGGCTCTGCGCAGCAACGCGAAGAGCGTTGCAGCGCGTCCGGGACACGAGAATGAGCAGGGACACGAGCAGTGTAGCAGAACTGCGACAAGTGCCCCCCGCCATCGCTCCCATCGGGGCTGACAGAAAACATCTCCCGCGACATCGTCCGCGCAAGTCGCGACCACGCGACGAATTGCGCAAACAGCAAACATCGGGAGTGATCAATGAACAAGGTGGAATTCCTCAATGTGACCAAAGTTCCCTTTGCCGAACGCTATGACAACTTCATCGGCGGCAAGTTCGTCGCGCCGATCTCCGGCAAATATTTCGACAATGCCTCGCCGGTGAACGGCCAGATCGTCTGCAAGATCGCGCGCTCGGACGCGCAGGACGTCGAGGCGGCCCTCGACGCGGCGCATGCCGCCAAGGGTGCCTGGGGCCGAACCAGCGTCGCCGAGCGCGCTGCGGTCCTGAACCGGATCGCCGACCGCATGGAAGAAAATCTCGAGCGCCTCGCCATTGCCGAGACCTGGGACAACGGCAAGCCGATCCGCGAGACCCGCGCCGCCGACATCCCGCTCGCCATCGATCACTTCCGCTACTTCGCCGGCGTCGTGCGCGCCCAGGAAGGCTCGATCGGCGAGATCGACCACGACACCATCGCCTATCATTTCCACGAGCCGCTCGGCGTGGTCGGCCAGATCATCCCCTGGAACTTCCCGCTGCTGATGGCCTGCTGGAAGCTTGCCCCCGCGCTCGCCGCCGGAAATTGCGTCGTGCTGAAGCCTGCCGAGCAGACCCCGGCCTCGATCATGGTCTGGGCCGAGATCATCGGCGACCTGCTGCCGCCCGGCGTCCTCAACATCGTCAACGGCTTTGGTCTGGAAGCCGGCAAGCCGCTGGCCTCGAGCCCGCGCATCGCCAAGATCGCGTTCACCGGCGAGACCTCGACGGGCCGGCTGATCATGCAATATGCCAGCCAGAACCTCATTCCGGTCACGCTGGAGCTCGGTGGCAAGTCGCCGAACATCTTCTTCAACGACGTCACCGCCGAGGACGACAATTACTTCGACAAGGCGATCGAAGGCTTCGTCATGTTCGCGCTGAACCAGGGCGAGGTCTGCACCTGTCCGAGCCGCGCGCTGGTTCATGCGGACATCTATGACCGCTTCATGGAGCGGGCGCTGAAGCGCGTCGCGGCGATCAAGCAGGGCGACCCGCGCGATGCCGCCACCATGATCGGCGCCCAGGCATCCGGCGAGCAGCTCGCAAAAATCCTGTCCTACATCGACATCGGCAAGCAGGAGGGGGCCAAGGTGCTCGCCGGCGGCGGACGTGCCGAGCTCGGCGGCGATCTCGCCGGCGGCTTCTATGTCAAGCCGACCGTGTTCGAGGGCCACAACAAGATGCGAATCTTCCAGGAGGAGATCTTCGGCCCGGTGGTCTCGGTCACGACCTTCAAGAACGACGACGAGGCGCTCGAGATCGCCAACGACACGCTCTACGGCCTCGGGGCCGGCGTCTGGAGCCGCGATGCCAACCGCTGCTACCGCTTCGGCCGGGCGATCCAGGCCGGCCGGGTCTGGACCAACTGCTACCACGCCTATCCCGCCCATGCGGCCTTCGGCGGCTACAAGCAGTCGGGCGTCGGTCGCGAGACCCACAAGATGATGCTCGATCATTATCAGCAGACCAAGAATCTCCTGGTCAGCTACAGCCCGAAGAAGCTCGGCTTCTTCTGATCGAGGTGCGGAGAGGGCGGCGCCATCCTGGCGCCGTCCGCTCCGAAGGCCCGGATCGGCATGGTCCATAATTCTTGATCCGGTCACGAATCCGCAGGCGCACATGGCGCGCATAGATTTGTTGCCCGATCAGCGCCAAAGATTTTCCAATATTTCGACCACGTTGCACTGCGGCATAATGAAAGTCGTGTCATGCGGCTGCGGTGCTTTCCAAGGGCGTTTGAGTTGGGTTAGAGAGGACGAAAGTTTTCTCTGACCCGGAATTCCCATGGCCGCACCCAAGAAAGCCGCCGCAAGCACTCCACAGGACAAGACCGACGGCGGTTCGCCCCCGGAATTCACGAGGGAGCAGGAGCTCAAGGCGCTCCGCGACATGCTCCTGATCCGGCGGTTCGAGGAAAAGGCCGGCCAGCTCTATGGCATGGGCGCGATCGGCGGCTTCTGTCACCTCTATATCGGCCAGGAGGCCGTGGTGGTCGGCATGCAGATGGCCCTGAAGCAGGGCGATCAGGTCATTACCGGCTACCGCGATCACGGCCACATGCTTGCCACCGGGATGGATGCCAACGGCGTCATGGCCGAGCTCACGGGCCGCCGCGGCGGCTATTCCAAGGGCAAGGGCGGCTCCATGCACATGTTCAGCAAGGAGAAGCACTTTTACGGCGGCCACGGCATCGTCGGCGCCCAGGTATCGCTCGGCACGGGTCTGGCGTTCGCCAATAACTACCGCGGCAACGACAATGTCAGCGTCACCTATTTCGGCGACGGTGCGGCCAACCAGGGCCAGGTCTATGAGAGCTTCAACATGGCGGAGCTCTGGAAGCTGCCGGTGATCTACGTCATCGAGAACAACCGCTATGCCATGGGCACCTCGGTCTCGCGCGCCTCGGCCCAGCAGGATTTCTCCAAGCGCGGTGCGTCCTTCAACATCCCCGGCAAGCAGGTCGACGGCATGGACGTCCGCGCCGTCAAGGCCGCCGGCGACGAAGCCGCCGCCTGGTGCCGCGCCGGCAAGGGTCCCTTCATCCTGGAGATGCAGACCTACCGCTATCGCGGCCACTCGATGTCCGACCCTGCAAAATATCGCACGCGCGAGGAGGTCGAGAAGGTCCGCCACGACCAGGACCCGATCGAGCAGGTGCGTAACCGCCTCCTGGCTGCCAAGGTCAGCGAGGCCGATCTCAAGGCGATCGACGCCGAGGTGCGCGACATCGTCAACGCGTCCGCCGATTTCGCCCAACATGATCCCGAGCCGGATGCCGCCGAGCTCTGGACCGACGTTTACCGCTGAACGCGCGCAAGCTTTCTTTTGGAGTCGATATGCCAATTCAAGTGCTGATGCCCGCGTTGTCGCCCACGATGGAGAAGGGCAACCTCGCCAAATGGCTGAAGAAAGAGGGCGAGACGATCAAGTCCGGCGATGTCATCGCCGAGATCGAGACCGATAAGGCGACCATGGAGGTCGAAGCGACCGACGAGGGGACGCTCGGCAAGATCCTGATCCCCGAGGGCACCGCCGACGTCGCGGTGAACACGCCGATCGCGACCATTCTCGCCGACGGCGAGAGCGCCGCCGATCTTGCCAAAGCGCCTGCACCGGCCGCGCAGAAGGCTGCCGAGTCCGCTCCGCCTGCCGCCGCGGCGAAGGCCGAGGCGCCCGCACCCAAGGCCGCTCCTGCGCCGCAGGCCGTCGCCGAGCCCGATCCGGAAGTGCCCGCGGGCACCGAGATGATCACGCAGACCATCCGTGAAGCCTTGCGCGATGCCATGGCCGAAGAGATGCGCCGCGACGCCGACGTCTTCGTGATGGGCGAAGAGGTCGCCGAATATCAGGGCGCCTACAAGGTCACCCAGGGCCTGCTCCAGGAGTTCGGCGCCAAGCGCGTCATCGACACCCCGATCACCGAGCACGGCTTTGCCGGCGTCGGCGTCGGCGCCGCGATGACGGGCCTCAAGCCCATCGTCGAGTTCATGACCTTCAACTTCGCCATGCAGGCGATCGACCAGATCATCAACTCCGCGGCCAAGACGCTCTATATGTCCGGCGGCCAGATGGGCTGCTCGATCGTGTTCCGCGGGCCCAACGGCGCCGCTGCGCGCGTCGCCGCCCAGCACAGCCAGGATTATTCGGCCTGGTACTCGAACGTTCCGGGCCTGAAGGTCGTCGCGCCATTCTCGGCCGCCGATTACAAGGGTCTTCTGAAGGCTGCGATCCGCGATCCCAATCCGGTGATCTTCCTCGAGAACGAGGTGCTCTACGGCCACACCGGAGAGGTGCCGAAGCTCGACGATTTCGTGATCCCGATCGGCAAGGCCCGCATCGTGCGCTCAGGTAGCCATGTCTCGATCATCTCCTGGTCGAACGGCATGACCTATGCGCTGAAGGCGGCCGATGAACTTGCCAAAGAGGGCATCGAGGCCGAGGTGATCGACCTGCGCACGCTGCGTCCGATGGACACCGAGACCATCATCAACTCGGTGAAGAAGACTGGCCGTGCCGTCACGGTGGAAGAGGGTTGGGCCCAGAGCGGCGTCGGCGCCGAGATCGCCGCGCGCATCATGGAGAACGCCTTCGACTATCTGGACGCGCCTGTGACGCGCGTCTCCGGCAAGGACGTGCCGATGCCCTATGCCGCGAACCTGGAGAAGCTCGCGCTGCCGTCGGCGGCAGAAGTCGTCGAGGCCGCCAAAGCCGTCTGCTACAGGTAGACCATGGCGGGCCCGAAGGAGCAGCCACTTCCGCCCGACGTCATGACCCGCGACGACGCGGTCGAGATCCTGCGCGTGTTCGTGCTGGACGGCGGGCTGTCGATGGCGTTCCAGCGCGCCTTCGAGGAGCCTGACATGTGGGGCCTGCTGCTCGTCGATCTCGCCCGCCACGCCGCGCGCGCCTATGCGCGCGAGAGCGAATATACCGAAGAGGACGCGCTGAACCGGATCCTGGAGATGTTCCAGGCTGAGATCGAGCGTCCCACCGACACCGGCACCACGACGCCGCGCGGCAAGGGACACTGACCGTGGCGATCGAAGCTCATCATTTCGATTTCATGCTGGAGGCGATCCGCGAGGCGGAGGCCTCGATCGCACAGGGCGGCCTGCCGATCGGCGCCGTGCTGACGCGCGACAACAAAATCATCGCCCGCGGCCACAACAACCGCGTGCAGGAAAACAATCCGATCCTGCACGGCGAGATGAGCTGCCTGCGCGAGGCCGGCGCGATCTCATTCCACGACACCGTCATGTACACCACGCTGTCGCCATGCTCGATGTGCGCCGGCGCGCTGGGGCTGTTCAAGGTCAAGCTCGTGGTGATCGGGGAATCCGTCACCTTCGAGGGATCCAAGGACATCCTCGACAAGTTCGGCATCCCCTGGATCGATCTTGCCGACGACCGCTCGATCACCATGATGAAGAATTGGCGTTCCATCCCTGCCAATGAGCGCCTGTGGCAGGGGGGCATC
>NZ_AJQF01000338.1:0-16980 GCF_000261705.1 Bradyrhizobium genomosp. III
GACATCGGCAACTAAACCTGGTCTGTTCGTCTCCGCTGTCGGAGGCGACGTTTTGCAAAGTTCTTCTTGAGGTCAGCATGCCCATCAACATCCTGATGCCCGCTCTCTCGCCGACGATGGAGAAGGGCAACCTCGCCAAGTGGCTGAAGAAGGAAGGCGACAAGGTCAAATCCGGCGACGTCATCGCCGAGATCGAGACCGACAAGGCGACCATGGAGGTCGAGGCCATCGACGAGGGCACGATCGCCAGGATCCTGGTGCCCGAGGGCACGCAGGACGTCCCGGTCAACGACGTGATCGCGGTGCTCGCCGGCGAAGGCGAGGACGTGAAGGCGGCGGGTGCCGCCAAGCCCAGCGCTTCGGCCGCACCTCCGAAGGCGGCCGAGGCTCCTGCTGCGGCGCCGGCTCCCGCTGCTGCGCCTGCCGCGCCCAAAGCCGCGCCGTCGCCGGCTGCTGCACCTGCGCCGCAGGCCGCTACTCCGGCCGCGCAGAGCAACGGCCAAGGTGGTCGCGTGTTCTCCTCGCCGCTGGCGCGGCGTCTCGCCAAGGACGCCGGCATCGACGTGTCGATGGTAACAGGCACCGGCCCGCACGGCCGCGTGGTCGCCCGCGACGTCGAGCAGGCCAAGTCGGGCAAGGGCCTCAAGGCGCCCGCCGCGGCACCATCAGGTGCGCCCTCGATCGCGCCCACCATGTCGGACAAGCAAATCCTGTCGCTGTTCGAGCCCGGCTCCTACGATATCATTCCGCATGACGGCATGCGCCGTACCATTGCGCAGCGCCTGACTGCATCGATCCAGAACGTCCCGCACTTCTACCTGACCATCGACTGCGACATCGGCAAGCTCCTCGCTGCCCGCGAGGAAATCAACGCTGCCGCGCCGAAGGACAAGGAGAAGAAGCCGCTCTACAAGATCTCGGTCAACGACTTCGTCATCAAGGCGATGGCAGTGGCGCTGCAGAAGATCCCGAACTGCAACGTCAGTTGGACCGAAAGCGGCATGGTCAAGCACCATCATTCCGACGTCGGCGTTGCGGTCGCAATGCCGGGTGGCCTGATCACCCCGATCATCCGCAAGGCCGAGACCAAGACGCTTTCGACCATCTCCAACGAGATGAAGGATTTCGCCGCGCGCGCCCGCTCGCGCAAGCTCAAGCCCGAGGAATACCAGGGCGGCACCACCGCAGTTTCCAACCTCGGCATGTACGGCATCAGCCACTTCACCGCCGTGATCAACCCGCCGCATGCGACCATCCTCGCGGTCGGCACCAGCGAGGAACGCCCTGTGGTACGCGGCGGCAAGATCGAGATCGCGCACATGATGAGCGTGACCTTGTCCTGCGATCACCGCGCCATCGACGGTGCGCTCGGCGCCGAGCTGATCGGCGCCTTCAAGCAGCTGATCGAAAACCCCGTCATGATGATGGTCTGACGCGGCGGCAGAGGGCGCAATTTTGCATGTCCGTACCCGCTGGCCGTGGATGTCGCTGCTGCTCGGAGCCGTCGTCGCGCTCAACCCGATCGGGCTCGATTTTCTGCACTCTGCGTTCTTTGCCGGTGAGCAACTGGCACGGAACATCGCCCAGCCCGTCGTGCTCATCGCTCTGGCCGTCATGGTCCTGGCGGTGATGCTCGAATGGCTGGTGAGGTCTTTTCTGGTCAAGCGCCGCGCCCGCGGCGCCTCTTGAGTTGAACGGGAGCCGCCATGGCCGACACATCCTTCGACGTCATCATCATCGGCTCCGGTCCCGGCGGCTATGTCACCGCGATCCGCGCCGCTCAGCTCGGCTTCAAGGTCGCGATCGTCGAGAAGTCGTATCTCGGCGGCATCTGCCTGAACTGGGGGTGCATCCCGACCAAGGCGCTGCTGCGCTCGGCCGAGATCTATCATTACATGCAGCATGCCGGGGATTACGGCCTGTCGGCGGAGAAGGTCTCGTTCGATCCGAAGGCGGTGGTGCAGCGCTCACGCGGCGTCTCCAAGCGGCTCAACGACGGCGTCGGCTTCCTGATGAAGAAGAACAAGGTCAGCGTGATCTGGGGCGCGGCCACGATCGACGCGCCCGGCAAGGTCACGGTGAAGAAGTCCGACGTCGAGGGCCCGAAGGGTGCGCTGGGCGAGGGGACCTATCAGGCCAAGCACATCATCGTCGCGACCGGCGCGCGGCCGCGCGTGCTGCCGGGGCTCGAGCCTGACAAGAAGCTGGTCTGGACCTACTTCGAGGCGATGGTGCCGGAGAAGATGCCGAAGTCGCTGCTGGTGGTCGGCTCCGGCGCGATCGGCATCGAGTTCGCCTCGTTCTTCCACACCATGGGCTCCGACGTCACCGTGGTCGAGGTGCTGCCGCAGATCCTGCCCGTCGAGGACGCCGAGATCGCGGGGCTCGCCCGCAAGCGCCTGGAGAAGCAGGGCATCAAGATCATGTCCTCCACCAAGGTCACGAAGCTGGAGAAGAAGGCCGACAGCGTCGTCGCAACCATCGACGATGGCAAGGGCAAGCCGGTCACATCAGAGTTCGAACGCGTGATCTCGGCGGTCGGCGTCGTCGGCAATATCGAGAATCTCGGCCTGGAAAAGCTCGGCGTGAAGACCGACCGCGGCTGCATCGTGATCGACGGCTACGGCAAGACCAACGTCCCCGGCATCTATGCCATCGGCGACGTCGCGGGGCCCCCGATGCTCGCACACAAGGCCGAGCATGAGGGCGTGATCTGCGTCGAGGCGATCAAGGGACTGCATCCGCATCCCATGGACAAGAACATGATCCCGGGCTGCACCTATTGCCAGCCGCAGGTCGCCTCCGTTGGCCTCACCGAAGCCAAGGCGAAGGAGAACGGCCGCGAGATCCGCGTCGGCCGTTTCCCCTTCGTCGGCAACGGCAAGGCGATCGCGCTCGGCGAGGACCAGGGCCTCGTCAAGGTGATCTTCGACAAGAAGACCGGCCAGCTGCTCGGCGCCCACATGGTCGGCGCTGAAGTCACCGAGCTGATCCAGGGCTACGTCGTCGCCATGAATCTGGAGACGACGGAAGAAGAGCTGATGCACACGGTCTTCCCGCATCCCACGCTGTCGGAGATGATGAAGGAAGCCGTGCTGGATGCATATGGAAAGGTGTTGAATATTTGATGGAACGAGGGCTGCGGCGCAGCGTGCTGCCATCAGTCCCGTCATCCTGAGGTGCGAGTTCGGCGGCGCACCGCGCCGCCGAGTGACCCTCGAAGGATGAACGGCCGAGCTGCAGCAGCCGGGCTCGTTGCCCTTCGAGGCCTCCGCTTCGCTCCGGCGCCTCGGGGTGGCGGGTTTGATAGAGAAATACGAAAACAACAAAAGGGAATGAACCCATGCACGACAACGACAACCTCATCGTCGAACGCCCGACCTTCGTCACCCATCTCGAATGCGCAATGGAGGGCGATCATTACGCCGCCGACCAGGTCCACAATCTCTCCAAGGCCGGCAAACCGCTGCTGGTACGCTACGACCTCGCAGGCGTGAAGAAGGCGCTGACCAAGGACGCGCTCGCGCAACGCCCCGGCGACATGTGGCGCTACCGCGAGCTGCTGCCGGTGCGCAAATGCAAGGACATCGTCTCGCTCGGCGAGGTCACCACGCCCCTGATCCGGCTGCCGAAGCTCGGCAAGAAACTCGGCGGCGGCGAGATCATCGTCAAGGACGAGGGACGGCTGCCGACCGGCTCGTTCAAGGCGCGTGGCCTCGTGATGGCGGTGTCGATGGGCAAGGCGCTCGGCATCAAGCACATGGCGATGCCGACCAACGGCAACGCGGGGGCTGCGCTGGCGGCCTACGCCACCTCCTGCGGCATCAAGACCACAATCTTCTGCCCGGCCGATACGCCGGAGGTGAACGTCAGCGAGATCGAGCTGCAGGGCGCGACCGTCTACCGCGTCAACGGCTATATCGACGATTGCGGCAAGATCGTCGGCGAGGGCAAGGCCAAGGTCGGCTGGTTCGACACCTCGACGCTCAAGGAGCCGTACCGCATTGAAGGCAAGAAGACGATGGGCCTCGAGCTTGCCGAGCAGCTCGGTTGGGACGTGCCCGATGTGATCTTCTATCCGACCGGCGGCGGCACCGGCCTGATCGGCATGTGGAAGGCCTTCGACGAGCTCGAGAAGATCGGCTTCATCGGTTCGAAGCGCCCGCGCATGGTCGCGGTGCAGGCTTCGGGCTGTGCGCCGATGGTGCGGGCCTATGACGCCGGCACCGAGCATGCGACGCGCTGGGAGGACGCCCACACCATCGCCTCGGGCATCCGCGTGCCGCAGGCGATCGGCGACTTTCTCATCTTGCGCGCGGTCCGCGAGAGCAAGGGCTTTGCCATCGCGGTCGACGACGACAAGATCTCGTCGGCGCTGAACGAGGTTGCGCGCGAGGAGGGGCTGCTGCTCTGCCCCGAGGGCGCCGCGACCTATGCCGCCTACAAGGACAGCCTCGCCGACGGCCGCGTCTCGAGGGGTGACCGCGTCATGCTGTTCAATTGCGCGACCGGCCTGAAATATCCGCTGCCGCCGGTGACCCGCACGCTCGATCGCCACAAGCCGATCGATTACACACAGTTCTAGCTTGCTTCTCCCTCGCCCCGCTTGCGGGGAGAGGGTTGGGGCGAGGGGGAGTCTCCGCGGGGGCGGTGACAGCTGAACCTGCGGAGACCCCCCTCACCCGAATTGCTTCGCAATTCGACCTCTCCCCGCAAGCGGGGCGAGGTGAAGAAAAACAAGAACGACATCGCTGGGGAGAAGACAATGACGAAGGCCGTCTGGGCTGCGCTGTTTGCTATTCTCGCTGTGACCGGCGCCGCGCGCGCCGATGACTATCCCTCCCGTCCCATCACCATCATCGTGCCGTTCGCGGCCGGCGGCCCGTCGGATGCGATGGCGCGCGTGCTCGCCGAGCGGATGCGCACTCCGCTCGGCCAGCCCCTCGTGGTCGAGAACGTCACCGGTGCGGGCGGGTCGATCGGCGTCGGCCGCGCCGTGCAATCGCCGCCGGACGGCTACACCATCTCCTTCGGCCATCTCGGCACCCACGTCGCCAATGGCGCCGTCTACAAGCTCAAATACGACCTCGTTGCCGACCTCGAGCCGGTGGTGCTGCTGCCGAGCAATCCGATGATCGTCGTCAGCAAGAACGCGGTGCCGGCGACGTCGCTGAAAGAGCTGATCGAATGGCTGAAGTCACGGCCGTCGCCGCCGACAGCGGGCACCGCCGGCGCCGGCTCCGGCAGCCACATCGCCGGCGTCTATTTCGAGAGCGTCTCCGGCATCAAGCTGCAATACGTGCCGTATCGCGGCACGGCACCCGCGTTGAACGATCTCATCGCCGGCCAGATCGACGTCATCATCGACCAGACCTCCAACTCCATCGCGCAGGTCCGCGCCGGCACCATCCGCGCCTACGCCATCACCGACAGCAAGCGCCTGTCTTCGGCCCCTGAGATTCCGACCGCGGAGGAGGCAGGGCTCAAAGGCTTCAACATGACGCTGTGGTCGGGCATGTGGGTGCCGAAGGGCACGCCAAAGGAGATCGTTGCCAAACTCAACGCCGCGGCCGTAGAGGCGCTGAACGATCCCGCCGTGAAGAAGCAGCTCGAAAGCCAGGGGCTGGAGATGACGCCGAAGGACCAGCTCACGCCCGAAGCGCTCGGCACCCGTCAGAAGGCCGAGATCGCCAAATGGTGGCCGATGATCAAGGCGGCCAACATCAAGGTGGATTGAGCATGCCGCATGGCCGCAGACGTGTCGTGGCCGTGGGACGCGGGGCCGCCGCATCACATCGTGGCGTCGCCGGGGTCCGACAATGCGGTCTCCAGGCACTGGATCAGGGCTGGCGTCGAAAACGGCTTGGCGAGAAAGCAGATCGCGCCGGCCCTGAGTGCGCGGTCGCGTACGGCCTCATCCGGAAAAGCCGTCATGAAAATGAAGGGCGTGACGCGCCCGAGGCCGCGCATGTGCGTCAGCAGCTCGACGCCGCTCATGACCGACATCTGCACGTCCGTGATCACGCAGCCGGTCGTCTCCAGTTGGGCGGATTGGAGAAATTCGTGAGCCGAGCCAAAGGTGTGGACCGTATACCCGCGCGACGTCAGGAGGTTGTTCGTCGCAAGACGAACGGAGGGATCATCATCAATGACGGAAATGATCGAAGACACTGGCAATATAATGCTCCTGCACGGGGAGCCGCCGGCTGCGATTCAGCCGCTTGAGGGAAGGTGGGCCACCGGAGCGAGATTGGAAAGCATACTTAGGTTTGCAAATGACCCCTGTTGCGCGGGATTCCGAGCGCGTCGGTCATTCTGACGAGGTCGGCCAACGACTTCGCCGCCATTTTCCGCATGATCTGGCCGCGATAGATCTTCACGGTGATTTCGGCCAATCCAAGCTCGGCGGCGACCTGCTTGTTCATCAGGCCGGATGCAACCAGGGCGAGGACGTCGCGTTCGCGCGCCGTCAGTCCCTCGAAACGGGATCGCACCCCCGAGATCGACTGCTCGGCATCGCGCCGCTTGCGATCGCGTTCGATCGCCGCCTGCACGGCATCCAGCATGTCCTGGTCGCGCACCGGCTTGGTCAGAAAATCGACGGCACCGCTTTTCATGGCTCTTACGGTCATGGGAATATCGCCGTGACCGGTGATGAAGATAATGGGCGTGTGAATATTGGCTTTGGCGAGGTCCGCCTGGAGGTCGAGGCCACTCAAGCCCGGCAGGCGGATGTCGAGCACGAGGCAACTGGGGACCGCCGGCGGTTTGGCTTCCATGATCTCCGCCGCCGAGCTGAAGGCTTCGACCTTGAGGCCGACCGATTGAAAGAGATTGGTGAGCGCACGGCGCATCGACGGATCATCATCGACGATCAGGACGATCGGATCACCGGCGCTCGCCTGGGCCTGCTTGGCATGATCAGTCACGACGTGTCCTTGTGTGGCAAGGGCAGGGCGATCTGGAATGTTGCTCCGCTCCCTTCATTTTGAATGGCCGAAAGCCGGCCCGCATGAGCCTCGATGATCGATCGGCAGATCGAGAGTCCCATTCCCAGACCGCCCGATTTCGTCGTGAAGAAGGGGGTGAAGATGCGTTCCTTGACGTCTTTGCCAAGGCCGACACCGCGGTCCGTCACGGTGAGGAGCAGGCGGTCGTCGTCCGTCCGGCTCGAGCGGATCGCCAGCTCGCGCGGGCGGTCGACATTGGCATGCATGGCTTCGATGCCGTTCACCACCAGGTTGATCAGCACCTGCTGAAGCTGGATCCGGTCGCCGCAAATCCTCGGCAGGTCGGACGCCAACTCCATTCGCACCGACACCGCATGGATCGCCAGCTCGCGCCGAACCAGCGCCACTGCCTCCCTGACGACCTGGTTGATGTCGAGTGGAGCCATTTCGATCTCGGTCTTCTTCGCAAGCGCTCTGATCCGGCGGATCACCTCGCTTGCCCGATTGGCATCCTCGACAATCCACTCTGCGGAACGGCGCGCGGCCTTCAGGTCGGCGGGGTCGCGGTCAAGCCAAGCGATGCACGCGTCCGCGTTGGAGATCACCGCGGCGATGGGCTGGGTGATTTCGTGGGCAATCGAGGTGGTCAGTTCCCCGAGCGTTGTGACGCGGGTGACGTGGGCGAGCTCGCCTTGCGCCTTGCGCAGCGCCTCTTCCGCCTGCTCGACGCGGATCGCCGCCGTGACGTCGCTGCTGACGCCGCGATAGCCGAGAAAATTGCCTGTCGCATCATGGAACGGCTTGCCGCTGGTCCGCACGTAGATTGGAGATCCGTTACCATCCCTGCTGCGGTAGATCAGATCGCGGAACGCAACGTGGGCATCGAGCGCCGCGCGATGCTGCTCCCATTTCTCCGGCTCGAACTCGGCGTCGGGCGGAATGTCCCAGCGGGCCAGGCCGATCAGGCCCTTCGGCGCAGCGCTGGAGGTTTCGGCGTGCTCCGATATCCTGGTAATGCGGTGGTCCGGCCCGGTCTCCCAGAACCAGTCCGATGCGGTTTCGGCATAGTCGCGGAAGCGCTGTTCGGATGTCTTGAGCTCATCGAACGCCTGATGCAGGGCGTCTTTCGCCGCGAACTGCTCGGTGACGTCCACGTGCGTGCCGATGATTTCCATCACCTCGCCGTCGCGGCCGATCACAGGATGTCCCTCGCTGTGGACGTGTCTGATCGAACCGTCGGGGCGCACAATCCGGAAGTCGATCTGGAAGGGCTGCTTTTGCCTGACAGCTTCACGTTCCACCTCGACAATCCGCCGAAAGTCCTCCGGCAGGATACGTTGCTGAAAAGCCCGGGCCGGGACATCGGTCTGGTCCAGCTCAAATCCGAACAGGCGGTACAGTTCAGCCGACCGGTAGGCGAACTCCTGACGATGAACGTCCCAGGCCCAGCTGCTCGTATGGCTGAGGCGTTGGGCTTCGGCCAAATAGGCTTCGCTGCGACGCAGCCTCTGTTCCGCTTCCTTCGCAATCGTGACATCGGTCACCGCTCCGACGAACTCGATGCGCCCGGACGGGTGCCGCACGGCGCGCGCCACGGAATGGAGATATTTGATCGATCCGTCGGGCATCAGCAGGCGGTATTCGTGGTCGAAATCCTCCGCCAGCCGGTAGGCCCGATCAAGGGTGCCGCGGACTATGTCGCGATCTTCCGGATGGATGCGCTGAAAGGCGAAGTTCAGGGTCGGCTTCGTCGCAGGGTCGCATTGGAAGATGCGGAAGGTCTCCCTCGACCAGACCGCCTCGCCGGTGGCGAGGTTCAAGCCGAAGCTGCCGGTGTGGCTCAATTCCTGGGCCTGGGCGAGGTAGGCCTCGCTCTGTCGCAGCGCATCCTCGGCTTCCTTGCGCTGGGTGATGTTCTCGCAAGCGACCAGCAGGATCGGCGTGCCGTCGCCGCGCAGCATCGCCTTGGCGTTTTCGCGGACCCAGAGCACCGACCCGTCCTTCCGGAACTTGCGAATCTCCCAGGTATGCGACTGGTCCACGGTCGTCAGGCACAAAGCGACGCATTGACGAACGAAGTCGTGGTCTTCCTCGAAGAAGACGTTCAGCACGGATTGGCCGATCAGCTCGGCCGTCGAGTAGCCCAATTGTGCGGCGCCAAACGTATTCACGTTGAGCACCGTTCCGGACGGATCGACCATGAAGTACATGACCGGATTGTGCTCGAACACCTCGCGCCATTGCTTCATGGCGTCACGCAGATCGGTGTTCTGCCGCGAGGCGTCAGCGACCGCGGACCGGTCCTTCTCGCCGTTGCCGAATGATCGAAGCGCCGCAAGGCCGCCGAGCAGGAATTGTGCGGCCGAAGTCCCGATTTTCGTGATCTGGCCAGGCATCATCGCAAGCGTCCCGGCGCGCTAGCGTCAAGGCGAGTAGAGCACTTTGCCAGAACAGGGGCAATTGCCCCCGACCAAAGTCGGATTCCCGGCAAAGCTCCCGGTTGCCGTGCAGCTTGCGCGCGTTGCGCCGTCTCGTTGCGCGGGTGGGCCAGGACCGCAAAACTACGGCACAAACCTACGTATAGCTCGCACAACCCTAGTTCTAGCGCGCATTTACCTCCGTACAATTGAGCGATGGGGTGCAGGCGGCCTAGTTTTGCGGTCAATCGAGAGGAGACGATTGCGGAGCACATTCGCTGAAAGGCTCGGGGGTGTTGCCCTCAAAGAGCCAGGCTCCGCATCCGCCCCCTGACTTGCCGGATGAGTTGGCGGTCACGATTGAGAGGCCGCATTTTCCGTGACGACCGTGGCGACCCGAGCTTGCGCACAAGGAAGCCGGGACCCCTGAGAGGTCAAGAGGAGAGGATGATGTGCGATAGCCCAGAGCATTCCGAGCGCCGTCCCGAGACCAAAGGCTGTGCCGTCTGCACGGCGAAGTTTGGCCTGATCCGATACTATTCCTGGCGGACGCCGCTCTGCTCGAGGAAATGTCTCGACCGGTTCAGGGCGCGCCGCGAGCGCGACCGCCGCTGGTTGTTCCGATATCAGGCGGCCTGAGGACCAGCCGCCGCGCCTGCCACCTCAGGCAATTTCTTCGTCGGGAGGCTGCGTTGAACCGTACCTGCAAGCTCCTGTTGGCGATCGCGCTGCCGCTTCCGCTGGTGACGGGCGTGGAGGCCGACGAAGCCGGAGGGGATGGGCCACATCGTCACCATCCGCCCCAGGATCAACTGCTGCACGAGAAGTTCTATTCGAGCTGGCACATGCCGGACAATCCGGTTCTGAGCTGCTGCAACAATGCCGATTGCTACCCGACCGAGATTCGCTACGTCGACGGCAGGATCTACGCGCGGCGCCGGGAAGACGGCAAATACATCCTGATCCCGTCCCAGAAGGTCGAGCGCAACAGGGACAATCCCGATGGCCGCAACCATATCTGCGCGCCACCGCCGTCCGCCTCTCTGGTCGACTTGGTCTACTGTTTCGCGTTGGGAGGTGCCACGTGAGATTCATATTGGTGAACGGCAGAACCCCGTTCCGCAAGACGTCGTGCCTTTGGTGCTGCGAGGAGATCGATGGTGGCTATCTGCGGGACGCCAGGACGCTGCTGCGCTACTGCGGCTACGAGTGCTTCGCACTTCATCACGAGGCCGCGCCGTTGATCGAGGGACGTACGCGCGCGGCATCTTGAGCCGTCAGGCCTGGCAGGACGCATTCGGCAGGAGAGGACACGGCATTGAGATTCATGCTCGTCAATCAGGAACATCCTTGCCACGGCGTCTGCGGCGCATGCGCGCGGCCGCTGGGTGCGAGTTACGTCCGGCATGTGTCCAAGCAAGAGCGGTATTGCGACTACGGTTGCTACCGTCAGCAGACGGCCATGGACATGCTGTGGCCCCGCAGCCCGTTCGAGGCGATCGCGGTGCTGACGGCGATTTCGAGCTGGGGCTGGATGATTCAGATGGGCGCGCTGTCGCGCTCATTGGCCGAGGCATATCTGCGCGAGTACGACCTTCTGACCATGGAAGGAGGTGACGGCTAGCTCGATGACGGCCGCGCAGAACAGTCGGCCGCAGTCACCGCGTCCAGCCCGCGCCGCGTCCAGCCCCGGCGGTGGCGAGGCTAGGGCGAGGGGGCTGCGGCCGATCCCGTTGGTGCCGCGCTCACTTCCTGCGTCGTGACGCGCTGGTCGGACTTGCCGGCGATCATGCTGCTGCCCTCGAACCTGGCGCGGTACACCAGCACGTTCTCCATCACGCGCTGGACGTAGTTGCGCGTCTCCGACAGCGGGATGCGCTCGACCCAGTCGACCGGATCGACCTTGGGATCCCTGGGGTCGCCGCGCGCCTGCACCCATTCGCGCACGCGGCCGCGGCCGGCATTGTAGCCGGCAAAGGTCATGATCTGGTTGCCGCGATATTCCGACAGCAGCGCGCTGAGCTCGGCCGCGCCCATTTGCGTGTTGTAGACGGGATCGGAGACCATCTTGTCCCAGTCGTAAGTCAGGCCAAAGCGCTTGGCGGTGTCGCGGCCGGCTTCAGGCGTCACCTGCATCAGCCCGACCGCATTGGCCGGCGACTTGTCGCGCTGGTCGAACGAGCTTTCGGTGCGCGCCACCGAATAGATCACGCTGGTCTCGATCGCGGGCGCGACCTGCTGGTGCTCGGGGATGCCGATGGTCGGAAAAGCGTAATGGTCGAGGGCGAGCCCGCGCGCCAGCGCCGACTTGCCGACCTCCAGCATCACGCGCGCATCGCGGCGCTGTCCGGCGAGTTCGCCGAGGCCCTCGAGGGCCGCCACGTCGGTGCTCTCCCTGGCGAAATCCTCGGCGTAATAGAACACCGTGTCGCGCTCGCCGATGCCGTAGAGCATGTCGGCGGCGCGCACGCGCTCGTCTGCGGGCGGGGTGTCGAGCGCGGCCAGCACGGGCGAGGGCGGTCGCAGCTCGATGCGATCGAGGCCGAGCTTTGCGCGCGCAAGCTGGCCGTAATAGGCGGTCGGATAGCGCGCGGCCGCCCGGTAGCTCATGCGCGCATCGGCCGTCGCCCCCATCGCCTCGGCGGCACGGCCGCGCCAGTAATGGGCGCGCGACAGCGCGATCGGATTGGCCGAGCCTTCGTCGATGGCGGCGAAGTGCACCATCGCCGCCTGGGGATCGCCGAGGAAGCGCAGCGCGATCCAGCCGCACATGAAATGATAATCGACGCGGTAGACTTCCTTCTCGGGCACCGCGGCGGTGCGCACCACGTCATACGCCGTCTTGAACTTGCCCTGGTCGAGCAGCTTGCGCGCGAGCAGGCGACGCTCGCGCCACCAGGCGTCGGTGTCCTGGGCGGCCATGGTGTCGGGCGCGGCGGCCAGGATCACCTCGGCGGCGTCGTCGATGCGGTCCTTCTGGAGGTGCCATTGGGCGCGGCACAGCACATAGCCGAGATCGCGGCGCGCTTCAGTCGGTACGTCCTCGAGATCATCCTTGGCCTTGCTGGCCTTGCCGGTGACGGCGGCGCAGGCCTTGACGATCGCCAGCGCATCCTCGCCGAGCCGTTTTGCCGCGCGCCGCGCACCGGCATAGTCCTTGGCGCCGAGCCGCTTGTCCATGCGGGCGCGATGATCCTCGGAGTTGAGCAGATCGCGGAACGCTTCGTAGGAATCCTCCTCGCTCCGCTCGGACAATTCGTCGGTGCGCCAGGCCTCGCGCACGAGCCGGGTAGCCCTGTCGACGTCGCCTTCAGTGAGCAGCACGCGGGCGAGGGCGAACTTGCCCTTGGCGCTGGTCGGGCGGTCCATGGTGAATTTGTGCACGGTGGCCGCGTCGGCCTTCTCCTGCCACAGCCGCGCCTCGGCGCGGCGGCGGAGCAGGGCGCTGCTCGGCCAATCCGGATTGGCGGCAAGGAAGGCGGCATAACGCTTGAAATTCGCCGTGCTCTCGGAATGGCGCAGCATGAACCAGTCGGCGAGCTTCTGACCGGCGGGATCAGTGATGCGGTCGCGCGCCGCGCTCGCGTCATCCGTCTTGCCCTTGCGCGCGAGGTCGATCGCATCCTTCAGCGCGGCGAGGTCGCCGGTGAGGGGCGGGGCGGCCGGTTTCTCTGATGGCTCGTCGCCGGTCTTCTTCGACTTGCGCTTGGCCTCGGCATGCTTGCCGTGACGGGACTTGGCCACGGCATGTCGCTGCTTGCCGGCTTTCGCCTCATGCGACTTTTTCGGCGCAGACGATTTGTGGCTGCTCTTCGCCGCCAGCTCGGTGGGGAGGAGGGCCATTGCGGCCACGGCAACGAGAAACGCGAGCGAGCGTAGGCACTGGTTCATCCCATGGTCCCCCTGCGAAACCACTACAAACCAAGGTCCGCGACGACATGCGGCTTGAGAATCAACGACATCGAGAACGATGCCACGGCATCGTTTCGCATTCCTCACGCTGTCGCAACAATGCGGCAAAATACGGATGTGACGAGGGAACCTCCGCTGGGGGGCAGTTCCTTTAACCTTTGTTAACGATCCGGGCTCGCGCGACGACCGGCCATGGTCTGGGCGCCAGGAGGAACCAGATTGCGCGTGTTCCCGCAGCAAGATCCGGTGTATGGAGTTCCCTTGCTTCGTCCCTTTGGCCTTTGTCCCTGCAGCTATGCCGATTTTCAACCAGTCGATCAGGCGCAAGATCGTCGGTATCGCCCTCGGATTGATCGTCCTGATGCTGGTCACCTCGATCCTGTCGATGGTGATGTCGAGCCAGGTCGGCGTCCTGCTCGACGAGCTGACCAACCGCTACATCCCGGCCTATGGCGATCTCGCGCGCGTCAACATCCGCTCGCTGGAGCGATCGGTGGCGCTGCGGCGGATGATCATGACGAAGATGCAGGCGTCCTCGGATGAGGAGGCCTATGCGGCGCGCCTTCGCGAGTTCGAGGACGCCGACCGCAAGATCGAGGAGGAGGCCGAGCGCGCGCGCAAGCTGATCAACGCGATCATAGACGACCCTCGCACGCCGTCCGACAACGCCGCGCTGGCACGGATCGAGACCCGCATCGAGACCGCCGTCGGCGAGCTGCGCCGCGATCAGAAGGAGAGCCACGCGAAACTCCTCAACCAGATCGACGCACAGCAGATGGCGGAAGCGCGCATCACGCTCGAGCATATCGACGCGCTGCGCGACCAGTTCAACCAGAAGATCGATGCGATCCGGGCCGACATGCTCAAGCAGGTCTTCGCCAGCACGTCGCAGGTGATCGGCCATCAGCACCAAGCGATCATCGTCTCTGGCATCGTGACGTTGCTCGCGGCGATCGTCGGCTTTGCCTTTGCGCTCCTGGTGTCCAGCGGCATCACGCGCCCGGTGCGGCTGCTGCTCGCCGGCACCCGCGAGGTCGAGGCCGGCCGCTTCGACAAGACCATCACCGTCTCCACGCAGGACGAGATCGGCGAGCTCGCCGCGGCTTTCAACCGCATGACCGAGCAGCTCAGGCACAACGAGCGCATCCGCGAGACCTTTGGCCGCTACATCGATCCCAAGGTGGTGCAGGGGCTGATCGACCGGCCCGAGGTCGCGATCGACGGCGAGCGCCGGGTCATGACCATCATGTTCTGCGACATGAGCGGCTTCACCTCGATGAGCGAGGGCATGACCCCGCGCGGCCTCGTCAGGGTGATGAACCACTATTTCACGGTGATGTCCGGACCGATCAGGGGTAATCGCGGCATCATCGACAAATATATCGGCGACGCCATCATGTCCTATTGGGGCCCGCCCTTCATCGAGGAAGACGAGCAGGCGCTCCTGGCCGGCATCGCCGCAACCGAGATGGTCGACCAGGTGCCCGCGCTGCAGAAGCAGCTGCCCGACCTGCTCGGCATCCGCGCCATGCCGGCGCCGTGTGACCTGCGGATCGGCATCGCCACCGGCGAGGTCCTGACCGGCAGCATCGGCTCCGAGCTGATGATGAGCTTCACCGTGATGGGCGACGCCGTGAACCTGGCCTCGCGGCTGGAGGCCGTCAACAAGGTCTACGGAACCCGCATCCTGATCTCGCAGGCAACTGCTGACGCGATCGGAGCGCGGCTCGAATTGCGCGAGATCGATCGTCTGGCGGTCGCGGGCCAGAGCGCGCCGCAGCCGATCTTCGAGGTGATGGCGCGGGCGGGCGCACTCACCGGCGCGCAGGACAGCCTGCGCACGCATTATGCCGAAGCGCTCGCCGCCTATCGGGCCCGCCGCTTCGACGAGGCGCGCGCCGCCTTCAACGCCGCGCTCGAAGCCGTCCCCGGCGACGGCCCCTCGCGCACGATGCTCGGCCGCATCGCGCAGTTCGAGGCCAAGCCGCCGGAAGAGGGGTGGGACGGCGCCTGGCGGCTGGAGCAGAAATAGCCGTTTTTGTTGCGCCAGCTCGCCCTGTCCGGAAAAAACGTTTCTACTCGATAACGATGTTCGCCGTGACCTATTTCCCGGGCTTAGATTGGATGTCCTTGAGGCGTTTGACGGGGACACGCCGATGACGGAACTTCAGGACAGGCTGGAACGGTTCGAGACGCTCACCGCCGAATGCGAGCTGATCGCCAAGCTCGCCACCGACAGCACCAAGCGCGAGTTCTATCTGAAACTCTCGGAGCAATACCGTCAGCTGGCGGTGGACATGCGGCAGGCGATCGCGACCAAGGCTGCTGCCTGACGCCGGCTGCAATCCGTTCTTAAGGTTTGGCGCGCATCCTTGACCTCGCGAGCGATCGCTCGTGGTGGAAAGGCCGGGGTTCGCTGCAATGCAGCGCACCTCGCGAGTGTCATTTGCCATGCTTGACAGGGCAATCACATGCGCCTCGTTGCCGTGATCATATTCGCGCTCATGACGGCGGCCTGCGACCAGGAGCAGGATATCACCGGCTCGACGCCGACCTGCCCGATGCGGAACTACAGCTACAATCCCCGCGACATGAACCAGTGCGTCAATGCCTGCAAATCGTGCGATCGCGGCACCACGGTCACCTGCACGACCTCCTGCACCCTCAAGGGCGCGCGCTGAGCGCACCGCCTTCTGCCTTGTAGGGATGCAACCCGTGGAATGGGCGGTGCCTGGGCACCGGAACGATTCACATGGGTCAATCATTGAAGCAAGTGGGCAGGACGCGGAGTCCGATGGAAATGGGTATGCTCGATCCCGGCCGGTTTCTGGTGTCGTGCTCGCATTGCGATGCCTGGCCGATGGCAGCCAACGTGAAGCGGTCGAGTTGGACGGCGTCTCCACACGAGGTGCGCTTTGTCTGCACGCGCTGCCGGCGCGAGGAGACCGCGATCGTCTCGGCCTCCGGCGAATTGACCCCGATCAAGCGCGTCGATGTTCCGCCGCGCGACGTCGCTGCCGCCTGGGCCCAGGCGCAACGGGTGCGAGGGCGGACCTGAGCGGCCGGCACCTAACGGTCGATTGACTCCCGGGGCGAACGGCTCGTAAATGATCGGCGACGGTTCTCCTCATGGAGATCAAAAGGGAATGTGGTGCGGGATTGTCCCAACGCAGGGATTTGTCTCAACGCCACGGCTGCCCCCGCAACTGTAAGCGGTGAATCTTTCGTCTCATGCCACTGGGAATCTCGGTCCTGGGAAGGCGACGCAAGGTCACGACCCGCGAGCCAGGAGACCTGCCGTCAGCCGTGGTCCCACGCGAAGATGTCGGTCGGGGAGTACAGACATTAGCTTCACCGGAGCAATCCATCGCTCTGCCGTGAAACCTCGTTCGCTGTGACGTGCCACTGACGTCATACCGAGGTTACCATTGTGTCCCGTCTCGTCTCTGCCGCCAGGCGCTTTGCCGCCGGCCTGCTCGCATCCGTTTCCCTGCATTCGCTCGATCCGTCCTCCGCCTTCGCCCAGCAGGCGCTTGCCGAGCAATTGCCGCCGATCGAGGTGACCAGGTCCGACGATCAGAACCGAACGCGCGCCAGGGCGATCGGCGATGGCGAGGCGGGGGTGAGGACGAATGTCGCGCCGGCAGGCAATGGCGCCGGCTCATCCGGCTCCGGCGGTGAGGCTGCCGCCGGCAGCGGCG
>NZ_AJQF01000339.1:0-2305 GCF_000261705.1 Bradyrhizobium genomosp. III
TCGCCGAGATCATTGCGACGCAAACGCCGGGGGCCCAGATCACGACGTTCTATGGCGGCCAGATCGGCGCCAAGACCAGCGTGGACCTGCGTGGCTTCGGCGCCTTTGCCACTGCCAACACGCTGGTGCTGGTCAACGGCCGGCGGCTGAACGACGTCGACATGGCGCAGGTGGACCTCTCCACCATCCCGCTCAATTCCATCGAGCGCATCGAGGTGACGCGCGGCAATTCCGGCGCGGTGCTCTACGGCGACAACGCGGTCGGCGGTGTGATCAACATCGTCACCAGGAACGGCGTCGGCGGACCGCCCGTGACCGCGCGCATCGAGGCCGGCTTCGGCTCGTTCAACACCAGACTCGGCAACGTTTCGACCTCGCTCAATTCCGGTCCGTGGTCGACCTCGTTCTATGGCAACACGGTCAGGACCGATGGCTATCGCGACAACAATCGTTATTCGCAGCAGAACGGCGTCGGCAATCTCAACTACACCACGCCAGGCCTGACGGCCTTTCTCACCGTCACCGGCGACAATCAGGAGTTGCGACTGCCGGGCGGCCGCACCGTCGATCCCTCGATCGGCCTCAATGAGGTCGCGACCAACCGAAGGGGGACCAGCACGCCGTTCAACTATGCCAACCAGCAGGGTATTGGCGCGACCGCCGGGTTCACCAAGACCCTGGTCAACGGCGTCGATCTCATCGTCGACGGCGGCGTGCGCGACAAGAAGCAGCAGAGTGCGTTCTTTTCCAGCCCGACGCCGGTTCCGGCTTTCTTCTCGTCGACCTATGTCGGTTCCCATCTGACGACATGGTCGATCACGCCGCGGCTCAGCGTGAAGAGCCTGCTGCTCGGCATGCCGTCGCAGCTTCTGACCGGCATCGACTATTACGATGCGAGCTTTGAGCAGAACCGCGGCGCCGGGCAGGGGCTCGCCCCCTGGCACAATTACGACCTCAGGCAGCAGACGGTTGCGGGTTATTTCCAGCACACATTGGGAATCGCCCCCACGACAGACATCTCCTACGGCGCGCGGTTGCAGAACGTCAGTCTTGCGGCACGCGACAATTTCGACCCGGCAGCTCCGTTCAACGCCGACATCGGCGCGTTGCCGCTGACGAGCAACGAGACCCAATATGCGCTGCATCTCGGCGCCGAGCATCGCCTGAACGACCAGGTCTCGCTGTTCGGCCGCGTAGCGCGCGCGTTCCGCACGCCTGATGTCGACGAGCGCCTGTCCTCAGGGCCTTCGTTCGATCCCTTGACCTTCGCTGCGATCCCGCAAACGTTCCAGCTCAAGACCCAGACCTCGCAGGACATCGAGGGCGGTGTTCGCATCAAGGGCGGCGGGTTGCAGCTGCAGAGCAGTCTCTATCTGATGGATCTCACCAACGAGGTCCATTTCAATCCGGTCCTGTTCTACAACACAAATCTTGATCCGACCCGCCGCTACGGCTCTGAGACCAGTCTGTCCTATCGCGTCAACGACGCCCTGCTGCTGCGCTCCGGCGTGGCCTATACAAGTGCGGTCTTCCGCGAAGGTATCTGGGCCGGCAACGACGTGCCGCTGGTCTCGCGCTACACGGCGAGTGCGGGTGTCACCTGGAACATCTGGCAGAATTACGTGGTGCTCGATGCCACCGCGCGCTTCTGGAGCGAGCGTCGCATGGACAACGACCAGGCGGGCACCCAGAAGCCGATCCCCGCCAACGGCACGATCGATCTCAAGCTCAGCGGCCAGGTTGAGCGCTACTTCTGGTCCCTCAGCGTCAACAATGTGCTGAACGCGCTCTACTACGACTACGCCATCGCGAGCACCTTCACGGACGGCCGCTTCAGCGCCTATCCGCTGCCCGGCCGCACCTATCTGCTCAAGGCCGGCGCAACGTTCTGATTTTCGCCAGGGCCGTCACACGCCCTCAAACGGACTAGAATTCGAAGAGAAGGAGATTCAACCATGGCTCTCGGCATCCTGCCGTCTGGTGACGATCGCTCCCGGCTTCACCCGGTCGCGCCGCGCCTTGCGCCGATGTTCTGCTTTGCGCTGCTGACGGCGTCATGCGCGCTCGCAAGCTTTGCGTTCGCGTGCGCCACGCCGTTCGCGGCCTTCGCCGTCATTGCCGCGGCGATGCTGCCGCAGCGTCCGGCGCTGCTCGTCGTCACCGGCGCCTGGCTCGTCAACCAGATCATCGGTTTCGGCGTGCTGCATTATCCCGTTGATGCCAGCACGATTGCCTGGGGCTTCGTCATCGGCGCGGCTGCGCTTCTGGCGACCGCGGCAGCTTCGGCGGTGCTCGGCCTGCTGCC
>NZ_AJQF01000340.1:0-297 GCF_000261705.1 Bradyrhizobium genomosp. III
GCTGCCGATCACGCTCATCGCCGCCTACGGGATTTACGAGATCGCGCTGCTCGCCGCGACGCCGTTCCTCGGCGGCGAGGGCGCCTTCACCGCCGCCATCGTGACGCGCATCGCTCTGACCTGCGCCGTCTGGCTCGCCGGCCTCGTCGCGATCTGCGAGATCGTCCGTCTGGTCGACCCGGCCGGACGCAAGCGTGCGATGTCGGCCTGAGCGGCCGCTCGTGGCCGTAGCCTGTGTCGCCCTCTGTCAATCCGCGTCGCTGAAAATATTCCACTTTACCGAAATTCGGTTTCGGC
>NZ_AJQF01000341.1:0-37420 GCF_000261705.1 Bradyrhizobium genomosp. III
TCTTGAGGCTGCGCCTGCGCGACCACGAGCGGCGGCGCACTTTGTGCTTGCGATGCGGAGCTTGCGAATTGCATCGCGGTCAGAGCCGTCGTCGCGAGCAGCACGAAACGAAGATTGGTCATGGTGGTGAACTTCCCCGGAAGGTTCTTTGACGAAGTGTTGGGATGAACAGCTACGCGTTAGGCCGGATTGTGGCGGGCGATGCGGTCGCGGCCCGATTTATTTCTGCACGGAAATCGCGTCACTCCGGCAACGTTCATTGCGCATTCAGACGCTGGTTGCAATTGCCCCACATGTGATCGGCCACTTCATGCGCGATCCCGCGGCGGAATTGCATCCGTCGCAGGATTCGGCGTCAGCGGCCCGTTCGGCCCGCGCGATGGAATCTCTTCAGGCATGCGGCCCGGCAATTCGTCAGGCCGCGGTGGCGAGCCGGGCTCGCGCACCGGCGGCGTGATTTCAGGCTGCGGATTGCCCGGCGGAATTCCGGGTGGCGGTTCGGCTGGAGTCCCCGGTGTTGCCGGCGGAATCTCGGGCGGTTCGATCGGCATCGGCATCATCGGGATCAGTTGTCCGGGGAAGGACAACGATGATGCCGCGCCGATGTTCCCTCATCGCGCCGCGCTGGATCTGCCTTATTCCGGCGCGTGGCAGACGGCCTCGATGTTGTGGCCATCAGGGTCGAGCACGAAGGCGCCGTAGTAATTCGCATGGTAATGCGGGCGGATGCCGGGCGGGCCGTTGTCGCGTCCGCCGGCCGCGATGGCCGCCTTGTAGAACGCGTCGACGGTGGCGCGGTCCCTGGCCGCGATCGCGACATGCACTGGCTTGTTCATGGCGCCTTCGCCGCCGATCCAGAAATCCGGCTTGCCGTTGGCGCCGAAGCCGGCGGCGGCAGCGTGGCCGGTCTGCTCCGCCGTGACCTCCATGATCAGGCCGTAGCCGAGCGGAGCCAGCGCCTTGGCGTAGAACGCCTTGGCGCGCTCATAGTCGGAAACGGAGAAACCCAGATGGTCGATCATCGTAACCTCCTTCGTCCTTGTCAGCGTGAGAGGAACGTATTGCTTCGCGTCTTGCGCATGATCGCAAATCCGCGCGCGACCATGTCGGCAATACAATCCTGCTGCCATTCGTTTTGTGACAGATGCTCGATGACGACCGCGCGCGGCCATAGCGAGGGCGGCGCATCGCGGAAGAAGCCGATCAGCACGCGGTCCTCAAAACCCTCGACGTCGATCTTCAGCGAATCAATTTGCGTGACGCCGGCCTCGTCGAGAATGCGTGTCAGCCGCAGCGACGGCACCTTGATCGCCTCGGCGCTCGCCGTGCCGGTGACGACGTGAGTGGCGCCAAGATTACCGCCGCCGCTCTCGATCATCAGCTCGCCGTCGCTGTCGCCGGCGGCAGCCTGCACCAGGCGCACTTGCGCCGTCTTCGACGCGCCGTGGTTGAACGAGAGCCGCGCGAACGTCATGGGATGCGGCTCGATCGCGACCACCTTGCCTGTGGTGCCGACCTGCCGCGCCATCACCAGCGCAAACGTGCCGACATTGGCGCCGACGTCGAGGAAGGTGCCGCCCGCCGGGGTATGCTGGCGCAGGAAGTCGAGCTCGTCGAGATTATAATCGGGATTGAACAGCGCGCCGCGCTCTGTCGCGCTGCCCTGGTGATAGAAGCGGAACGATGCGCCCTGATATTGCACGTCGACCGGGCCACCGCGCAGCAGGTTGACCAGCCGCGACATCCAGGGCCGGAACGCGCCGCGCTTCAGCCCCGACTGCTGTGCGAGGCGAATGATCGCAGCCTGCGCCGCATTGGGCGCAAACGCGCCGAACGGCGCGGACGAAGGGGCGTTGTCAGTCGTCAAGCAGGCGGTCCTCGTTGCAAGCGGCGCATGCATAGCCGGTTTTGCGTGGGACTCCAATCTTCACGAGAGGTCCGTAGCCCGGATGGAGCGCTGCGAAATCCGGGATTCTCACCGCGCTGATGGGCCTTCCCGGATTGCGCTGCGCTCCATCCGGGCTACGAGATCACGCAGCTTTCTTCGGTGCCTTGCGCTGCCGCAGAAATCGCCCGAGCAGCCTGCGCTTGCCCTTGCGTGGGATGAGGTCGATGTCGCTGACGAGCTTGGCGCCGCCCTTGCGGCGCTCCAGCACGATCTTGCGGCTGTGGAAGGCTTCCAGCTCGGCGCGATGCGCGACGCTGACGATGGTCGCCTTCGGCAGCGCGTCGGTGACCATCTTCATCATCCTGTCCTGGCTCTTCTCGTCGAGCGCCGAGGTCGCCTCGTCGAGCACGATGATGTCGGGCTTGTGCAGCAACAGCCGCGCAAAGGCGAGGCGCTGCTTCTCGCCGCCGGATAGCGTCTGGTCCCAGGGGCTTTCCTCCTCGATCTTTTCCTTGAGATGGTCGAGGCCGACCTTATGCAGGACGTCACCGATCTCCTCCAGGGTCCAGTCCTCGGCCGCACCGGGATAGGCGACCGCGCGGCGCAGTGATCCGGAGGGCACATAGGGCCGCTGCGGCAGCATGAACAGTCGGCGATCCCTGTGAAAATTGACGCTGCCGCCGCCCCAGGGCCACAGGCCTGCGATGGCGCGCACCAGCGTACTCTTGCCGGTCCCGGATTCGCCGGCGACCAGCAGCCGTTCGCCCGACTCGATCACCACCTCGGTCTCGCCGACCACGGCCGTGCCGTCGTCGAGCGAGACCGACAGATCCTTCATCTCCAGGATGGCGTCGTTGCTGGTCTCGCCGCGCTTGATGCGGCCAAAACCGTCGCCCTGCTCGGCGCGTTCGAGTCCGTCGAGCGACATCATCAGCGAGGCGATGCGGCGCGCGCAGGCGTTCCAGTCGGCAAGCCGCGGATAATTGTCGACCAGCCAGCCGAACGCGCTCTGCACGATGGTGAAGGCGGAGGCCGCCTGCATCACCTGTCCCAGCGTCATGCTGCCGTCGAGGAATTTTGGCGCGCAGAGCAAAAGCGGCACGACCGGCGCAACCAGGCTCGAGCCCTGCGACACCAACGTGGTGCGCATGTGCTGACCGGCGAGCCGCGCCCATTGCCGGAGCACGCCGGCGAAGTTGCGGTCGATGCCGTCGCGCTCTTCCTCCTCGCCGCCCAGCAGTGCGATGCTCTCGCCGTTCTCGCGCACGCGCGTCAGCGTGTAGCGGAAATCGGCTTCGGCCTGGTTCTTGTCCTCGGAGACCTGCACGAAGCGCCGGCCGATCACCAGGATGGAGCCCGAGGCGATCGCGGCATAGAGCATCGCGGCGATCACGAGGAAGCCGGGAATGGTGAGCGTCGAGCCGCCGAACGTGACGGTGAGCGCGCCGCCGATGGTCCAGAGCACGATGATGAAGGTCGCGGCCGACAGCAGCGCCGAGGTGACGCCGGCGAGGAAATCGACCGGCGAATCGGTCGCGATGCGCAGATCCTCGGCAATCCGGTATTCCGGATTCTCGTGGTCACCCTTGACGAGGTTGAGCTGGTAGTAGCGCCCGTTCGCGAGCCACCGCGTCAGCACGCTCGCCGTGAGCCAGGCCCGCCAACGCCGCTGGATGCCCATGCGCGCGAACACCTGGATGACGCCGAGCACGATGCTGCCGATCGCAAGCGGAAAGAACATTGCGGTGAGATGGAAGACGCTCGCCGCGTCGCGCTTCTCGATGGCGTTGAAGATCGCGCGATTCCAGACGTTGATGCCGTACTGGAAAGCGACGGCCAGGACGATCAGCAGGCCGAGGCCGATCGAGAACGGCCAAGCGAGGCGATCGCCGCCCTGTCCCCAGAAGCCGCGCGCGCTGATCCAGAACCGTGTCAGCAGATAATCCTTGCGGGCCTGCTCGACCTCTTCAGGTGACAGCTCCGGGTCAGGCTCGAGCAATTCCGGGGGAGGCGGTGCGACCTTGTCGCCGTTCTCGCCGGCGATGTCGACGATGGGGGGCTTCCTGTCCTGCTCGCGTTTTCCAGCCGGCTTTTGCATGATCGGATAACGCAAGCCAAATCAACCGGTTCCCCGAGGTTCCCGAGGCGCCTTTACTCGGCGGCGCCGTCGCGGACGCGCCGGATCCGGGCCGCCCGATGTAGAATTCGCGACAATTCCTCGATCGAGTACGGCTTTTGCACCAGATCGAAGCCGGCAGCGCCATCCTGCGCCAGCGCCTGGCTGTAGCCCGTGGTCAGCACGACCGGCACGCCGATGCCCCGTTGGCAGATGGCCTGCGCCAGATCGAGCCCGGTCATTCCCGGCATGACGACGTCCGAGAACACGACATCGAAACGATCCGCGTCCATGTCGAGCTCGGCGAGTGCATCGGTGGCGTTGTCGACCAGCGTGATGCTGTAGCCGAGCTCGGTGAGGCCGTCGGCGGCGAAATTGGCAAGCTCGATATTGTCCTCGACCAGCAGCACCGACATGCCGCTGCCGGCCACCGCCGGCGCCGTGTTCGGCGCCTGCCGCTGCGGCAGCAGGTCCGCCGGCACGCGCGGCAGGTAGAGCGAGAAGGTGCTGCCGTGACCGACCTCGCTCCTAACCGTCACCTCGCCCCCGGATTGCCGGGCAAAGCCGAACACCTGGGACAGGCCGAGGCCGGTGCCGTGGCCGACCTGCTTGGTGGTGAAGAACGGCTCGAAGATGCGTTCCAGCCGGGCGGCAGGAATGCCGACTCCGGTGTCGCTGACGGTCACGCTGATGAAGCCACGGTTTGCCAAGTTCTGGTTTGCCAAGCTCTGGCTTCCCAAGCTCTGGCTTCCCAAGCTCTGGCTTCCCAAGTTCTGGTTTACCAAGGTCTGGCTGCCCGGGGCATGGGCCAGCGTGTCCGGAACGGCCGCCGCGGCCTCGACCGTGAAAACGATCCTGCCCTTGCCCTGCATGGCATCGCGCGCGTTGGTCGCCATGTTGATCAGCGCCGTCTCGAACTGGCCGGCATCGGCGTGGACGAGGCAGGGCTCGGTGGGCAGGCGCATGGTGATCTCGATGGCCGGCCCCAGCAGCGGCGCCAGCATGTCGTGCAGCGCCTGCATCCGCTCGCCGACGTCGAACACTTCCGGCTTCAGGGTCTGACGCCGCGCAAAGGCGAGCAGCTGCGAGGTCAGCTTGGCCGCGCGCGCCACTGCGTCCGCAATGGCCGTGATGTAGCGCTGCCGCCGCTCCTCCGTCAGTTGCGGCCGGTTCAACAGGTCGACCGAGGCGCGGATCACCGTCAGCAGATTGTTGAAATCATGCGCGACGCCGCCGGTGAGCTGTCCGAGCGCCTCCAGGCGCTGGCTGTGCTTGAGTGCCTCCTCGGCCTCACGCCGCTTGGCGGCTTCGGCCTGAAGGTGCTGCGTGCGCCGCAATGCCAGCGCCAACAGCAGAAACAGAAGTGCGGTGGCGGGAATGCCGAACACCAGATGCTGGCCCATTGTGGCGAGCCAGCGCGCGCGGATCGCCGAGGTCTCGAGCCCGGCGCTGACATAGATCGGATATTCGGCGATGCGCCGGTAGCCAATGCGGCGCTCGATCCCGTCCGACGGCCAGGCGACCGTGATGAGGCCGTGCTCAGGGTGGGCCGCGATTTCCCGGCCGACCGGTCCGGTCGGATCCAGCCGAAGGTCGCGGTCGAGCCGCGGGAAATGCGCCAACAGCACGCCGTCCGTGCGTCCCATCGTGAAGAAGCTGCCGGCATCGGAACCGATCCGCGCATAAAAACTCTCGAAATATTCGGGCAGGACGGAGGCCTGGATCACGCCGATGAAGCTGCCGTCGTCGGAGTCGCGGCGGCGGCTCACCCCGAAGAAGCGCGCGCCCTGATAGGGCGGACGGGGCGTCAGGGCCGTGCCGATGAAGCTGCCGATGGTCTGGTCGACGTGAGCGTAGAAATAGTCGCGGTCTGCAAAGCGGAGCTCCGGCGGCGGCGAGGCGAGGCTGTTGACCAGCGCTTTGCCGTCCGCGTCGAAGATCCAGGCCGATTTGAGCTGCGGCAGTGAATCGGTCAGCCGCCTTAGGCGGCGGTGTAGCGCCGGCTCGCGCGCGCGGATGACGTCGTCGGGAAGGCCGCGCACGACCTCGTTGAGCTCGGCCAGGCTGCGATCGATGGTCTCGAACACCTTGAGCGCGTGCTCATGTACGACGTCGAGCGTGCGCTCGATCTCCCGGTCGGCAATGTCCCTGGTCGAGGTGTAGGAGATCGCGGAGGTGATGACGAACAGCGCAACCGGCAGCGCCAGGGATGCCGCCATCATCCACTGCAACAGCCTCAGCGAATTGCGTTGCGCCCTCTGCACAGTCGCTCCGTCCTTGACGGGAGCTTAACTGAATCTCGCGCGGGGAAGGAAGCAACTTGTGCCGGAACCGCTGGTTGTGCGCGTGGAACTTACGCGCACAACGGGTCGGAGAAAATTCTACTCGAATTGACCGCGATCTCGGAATGTCCCGGCCGGACTGGCCGGGACACGAAGCATGAACCGCGCCTTTAGATCTGGCGCTCGACCATCTTGAGCTTCAGCTCGGCGATGGCTTCGGCCGGGTTCAGTCCCTTCGGGCAGGCCTTGGCGCAATTCATGATGGTGTGGCAGCGGTAGAGGCGGAACGGATCCTCGAGATTGTCGAGCCGCTCGCCGGTCGCCTCGTCGCGCGAATCGGACACCCAGCGATTGGCCTGGAGCAGCGCGGCGGGACCGAGATAACGTTCGCTGTTCCACCAATAGCTCGGGCACGAGGTCGAGCAGCAGGCGCACAGGATGCACTCGTAGAGGCCGTCGAGCTTCTCGCGATCCTCGTGGGTCTGGCGCCATTCCTTCTGCGGCGTCGGCGAGGTGGTCTTCAGCCACGGCTCGACCGATGCGTACTGGGCGTAGAAGTTGGTGAGGTCGGGGACGAGGTCCTTCACCACCGGCTGGTGCGGCAGCGGATTTATCTTCACCGCGCCGTCCTTCACGTCGTGCATCGAGCGGGTGCAGGCCAGCGTGTTCTGGCCGTCGATGTTCATGGCGCAGGAGCCGCAGACGCCTTCGCGGCAGGAGCGGCGGAAGGTCAGCGACGGGTCGATGTGATTCTTGATCCAGATCAGGCCGTCCAGCACCATCGGACCGCAATCATTGGTGTCGACGTAATAGGTGTCGACGCTCGGATTCTTGCCGTCGTCCGGATTCCAGCGGTACACGCGAAACTCGCGGGTCTCGGTCGCGCCCGCGGGCTTCGGCCAGGTCTTGCCGCCGGAAATCTTGGAGTTCTTCGGAAGTGCGAATTCAACCATTGCTCTAACCTTTCGTCATTCCGGGGCGATGCGCAGCATCGAACCCGGAATCTCGAGATTCCGGGGCTGGTCCTTCGGACCATCCCGGAATGACGGCTAATGTTCGCTCAGTACACACGCGCTTTCGGCGGGATGTACTGCACGTCGTTGGTCATGGTGTAGTCGTGAACCGGGCGGTACTCGATCTTGACCTTGCCGGCATCGTCCAGCCAGGCCAGCGTGTGCTTCATCCAGTTCTTGTCGTCGCGCTCGGAGAAGTCCTCGCGCGCATGCGCGCCGCGGCTCTCGGTGCGATTGGCGGCCGAGTTCATCGTCACCACCGCCTGCGAGATCAGATTGTCGAATTCGAGCGTCTCGACGAGGTCCGAATTCCACACCAGCGAGCGGTCGGACACGGCGATGTCGGTGATGCCGCTATGGACTTTCTCGATCAAGTTCTGGCCCTCGCTCAGGACTTCGCCGGTGCGGAACACCGCGCAATTGCTCTGCATCACGTGCTGCATGCCTTCGCGCAGCTTTGCGGTCGGCGTGCCGCCGGAGGCGTAGCGGTAATGGTCGAGGCGGCCGAGCGCGAGCTCGGACGAGTTCGCCGGCAGCTCCGGCTGCTTGGCATTGGGCGTCAGCTTCTCGGCGAGGCGGAGCGCTGCGGCGCGGCCGAACACGACGAGGTCGATCAGCGAGTTGGAGCCGAGGCGGTTGGCGCCGTGCACGGAGACGCAGGCGGCCTCACCGATCGCCATCAGGCCGGGGATGATGGCGTTGTCGTCGCCGTCCTTCTTGGTCAGGACTTCGCCGTGATAGTTGGTGGGGATGCCGCCCATGTTGTAGTGCACCGTCGGCACGATCGGGATCGGCTCGCGCGTCACGTCGACATTGGCGAAGATCTTTGCGGATTCGGAGATGCCCGGCAGCCGCTCGGCCAGCACCGCGGGATCGAGATGGTCCAGATGCAGGAAGATGTGGTCCTTCTTCTTGCCGACGCCGCGGCCCTCGCGGATCTCGATGGTCATCGCGCGCGAGACGACGTCGCGCGAAGCGAGATCCTTGGCCGACGGCGCGTAGCGCTCCATGAAGCGCTCGCCCTCGGAGTTGACGAGATAGCCGCCTTCGCCGCGCGCGCCCTCGGTGACGAGACAGCCCGAGCCGTAGATGCCGGTCGGGTGGAACTGCACGAACTCCATGTCCTGCATCGGCAAGCCGGCGCGCAGCACCATGCCGCCGCCGTCACCGGTGCAGGTGTGGGCCGAGGTGCAGGAGGCATAGGCGCGGCCGTAGCCGCCGGTCGCGAGGATCACGGTCTGGGCGCGGAAGCGGTGCAGCGTGCCGTCGTCGAGCTTGAGCGCGATGACGCCGCGGCAGGTGCCCTGATCGTCCATGATCAGGTCGATGGCGAAGAACTCAATGAAGAACTCGGCCGCGTGGCGCAGCGACTGGCCGTACATCGTGTGCAGCATGGCGTGGCCGGTGCGGTCGGCGGCGGCGCAGGTGCGCTGCGCCTGGCCCTTGCCGTAGTCCATGGTCATGCCGCCGAACGGACGCTGGTAGATCTTGCCGTCCTCGGTGCGCGAGAACGGCACGCCCCAATGCTCGAGTTCGTAGACCGCCTCGGGCGCGTTGCGCACCATGTATTCGATCGCGTCCTGGTCGCCGAGCCAGTCCGACCCCTTCACGGTGTCGTACATGTGCCAGCGCCAGTCGTCCTTGTGCATGTTGCCGAGCGAGGCGGAGATGCCGCCCTGCGCCGCCACCGTGTGCGAACGGGTCGGAAATACCTTGGTGATGCAGGCCGTGCGGAGGCCGGCTTCGCTGCAGCCGACCACGGCGCGCAGGCCCGCGCCGCCGGCGCCGACCACGACGACGTCATAGGTGTGGTCTTCGATCGGATAGGCTTTGCCGTTGGTGGCGGGAGCGCCGTTGCCCGTGCCATTCGTTGTGGTGGCCGATGTTCCCGTAGCCATGGGTTACACTCCGGAGGACAGTTTCAGGATCGCGTAGGTCGAGGCGAGCGCCACGGCGACCGAGAAGAAATTGTTGAGCATGATCGAGACGAGCTTCAGCTTCTCGTTATGGACGTAGTCCTCGATCACCACCTGCATGCCGATCTTCATGTGCCAGGCGCTGGCGAAGATGAAGAGGAGCAGGATCACCGCGACGGGAATGGAGCTCAGGGTCTGCGCAGCGTAGACTTGGTTGCGGCCGAGCAGCATCACGATGATCACCAGCGCCGGGATCATCAGCAGCGTCATGGCGACGCCGGTGACGCGCTGTCGCCAGAAATCGGATGTGCCGGAATGCGCGGCACCGAGATTGCGGACGCGGCCGAGCGGGGTCCGCAGGCTGCGCTTCGGCGTATCGGATGCGCTCATCGTCCACCTCCGTTCGCATAGGCGATGATCCAGATCAGCACCGTCAGCGCGATGCCGCCGATCAGGGCACCCCAGGTCAGCGCTTCCCGCTCATTGGCCTTGAAGCCGTAGCCGAGGTCCCACACGAAATGCCGGATGCCGCTGAGCATATGGTGCATCAGCGCCCAAGTGTATCCGAACACGATCAGCCGCCCGATGATGCTGCCGGCGAAGGCCTGGACGTGCGCGTAAGCGGCCGGGCCGGAAGCCGCGGCAACCAGCCACCAGACCAGCAGCAGGGTTCCGAAATAGAGGGCAATCCCGGTGGCGCGATGGATGATGGACAGAGCCATCGTCAGCGTCCAGCGGTACACTTGCATGTGCGGCGAGAGGGGTCGTTCGATCCGTGCGGTCATGGGCTTTGATGTTTTATGGCGGCCCAGCAGGGGGCGCGCGGGGATCGGAAAGGTCGGCTCTATTTACGGAGTCGATTTGGCCTGTGCAATCTCCAAATTGCCATAAATCGAACGATGGTTCAGCTCTAGAGCCTTGATGAAGCAAGGCCAATCAGGGGCTTGGTATACCAGAGCATCGGTCCGCCAACCAAACTGAGAACTCAAATTCATTGCTTCGTAGCCTGCGCGAGGCGCATTGAAATCGCTATTGGAACGCCTCTAACCCAACGTCCGCTGCTCTCCGCTCGCACCAATCGGTCGGTGTCGGCCGTAGCCGCCTCCCCAGGGCCCAGGGCGACTCGGCTGGCCGCACGCTGGCCCGGCTTCGCTGAAAACCGTGGATATGCGCAGCCCGCATTCCACCCCAGCCGGGACGTCCGGTGCGTCGACCGGGCAACCCGGATCGCCTAAAGCTGGGACCGCAGCCGTCTCCGACCGACGTCCGAAGAGGTTGCGACCAGTCGCCGGGGCAGGTCAGGGGTGATTGCAGGTCTTGATATCAAGGACATCGTCGAGCTCGCACTGTTGCTGATCGCAACCGGGGCGCTTTCGGGATTTTTGGCCGGCGTGTTCGGTATCGGCGGCGGCGCGATTCTCGTGCCAGTGTTCTACGAATGCTTCCGTATCGCCGGCGTGCCGCTGGAGGTGCGCATGCCGCTCTGCATCGGCACCTCGCTCGCGGTGATCATCCCGACCTCGATCCGTTCGTTCCAGGCGCATTACAAGCGCGGCGCCGTCGACATGGCTATCCTCAGGGTCTGGTGGCTGCCGATCGTGGTCGGCGTCGTCGCCGGCAGCGTCATCGCGCGCTATGCGCCGGAGCGGCTGTTCAAGATCGTGTTCGTCTGCGTCGCCTATTCCGCGGCGGCGCGCCTCATCTTCGCGCGCGAAGGCTGGAAGTTGGGCGACGATCTGCCGAAGGGCCCGCTGATGCGCGCCTACGGCTTCTGCGTCGGCATTCTCTCGACCCTGATGGGCATCGGCGGCGGCCTGTTCTCGAACCTGCTGATGACGTTCTACGGCCGTCCCATCCATCAGGCGGTCGCGACGTCATCCGCACTCGCGGTGCTGATCTCGATCCCCGGCGCGCTCGGCTACATTTATGCGGGCTGGCCGGCGGCGGCGAACTATCCGGCCGTCGCAGCGCTGCAGATCCCGTTCGCGCTCGGTTACGTCTCGCTGATCGGAGCCGTGCTCGTGATGCCGATGAGCCTCGTCACCGCGCCGCTCGGCGTGAGAGCTGCACATGCGATGTCGAAGCGGACGCTGGAAGTGGCGTTCGGGTGTTATCTGTTGATCGTCGGCAGCCGGTTTGTGCTGAGCCTGGTGGGCGGGCTGTAGTCGCCGCGTCCACCGTCATTCGAGCGCAGCGTCGTAGGGTGGGTTAGCGAAGCGTAACCCACCGCTTCTGCCGCCGCGGAACGCAAAGAGGTGGGTTACGCCTTCGGCTAACCCACCCTACGGCTTCATCCGCAAGGACGGCGAACGCCAGCCCTATTTCTTCGCGTAGATATCCTTGTACGTATCCCGCAAGACGTTCTTCTGCACCTTGCCCATGGTGTTGCGCGGCAGCTCGTCGACCACGAAGACGCGCTTGGGCATCTTGAACTTTGCGATCCGTCCGTCCAGCGCGTTCAGCACGGCGGCTTCAGTGACGTCGGCGCCCTTGTTGCAGACCAGCACCGCCGTGACGCCCTCGCCGAAATCGGCATGCGGCACGCCGATCACGGCGGATTCGATCACGCCGGGCATGGCGTCGATCTCGCTCTCGATCTCTTTCGGATAGACGTTGAAGCCGCCGGAGATCACGAGATCCTTGCCGCGGCCGAGGATGTGGACGTAGCCCTTGCCGTCGATCTTGCCGAGGTCGCCGGTGATGAAGAAGCCGTCGTCGCGGAATTCGGACTTGGTCTTCTCCGGCATGCGCCAATAGCCCTTGAAGACGTTCGGTCCCTTGACCTCGATCATGCCGATCTCCTCGCGCGGCAGCTCCTTGCCCGTCTCGGGTTCGGTGACGCGCACGGAGACGCCGGGGAGAGGGAAGCCGACCGCGCCGGGCACGCGCTCGCCGTCATAGGGGTTCGACGTGTTCATGTTGGTCTCGGTCATGCCGTAGCGCTCGAGCACGGCGTGCCCCGTGCGCGCCGACCATTCGCGATGGGTCTCCGCCAGCAGCGGCGCCGAGCCCGAGATGAACAGCCGCATGTGCTTCGTGGTGTCGCGCGACAGCGCAGAATTCTGCAGGAGGCGCGTGTAGAAAGTCGGCACGCCCATCAATACTGTGGCGCGCGCCATCAGCTTGATCATCAAATCCGGATCGAGCTTCGGCAGGAAGATCATCGACGCCCGGGCGAACAGTGTCACGTTGGTCGCCACGAACAGGCCGTGCGTATGATAGATCGGCAGCGCGTGGATCAGCACGTCCTTGTCGGTGAAGCGCCAGTAGCCGACGAGCGAGAGCGAGTTCGACGCCAGATTATCATGCGTCAGCATCGCGCCCTTGGAGCGGCCCGTGGTGCCCGAGGTGTAGAGGATGGCGGCGAGATCGTCGTTCGCCCGCGCGACAGTCGTGAATTCGCTGCTCGCCTTGTCGGCGGCCTCGGTCAGCGAGCCCTTGCCGTCAGCTCCGAGCGTCTCGACCCCGGCCTCCACCTTGGCGGCGATCGGGGCGAGGCCTTCGGCCTTGGAGGGATCGCAGACCACCAGCGACGGCTCGGCATCGCCGATGAAGTAGTCGAGCTCGTTCAGCGTATAGGCGGTGTTGAGCGGAAGATAGACCGCGCCGGCCCGTACCGTGCCGAGATACAGCACGATATTGGCGACGGATTTCTCGACCTGCACCGCGACGCGGTCGCCCGGCTTCACGCCGCGCGCGACCAGCACATTCGCCATCTGCCCCGCCCGCGCGATCAGCTCGCCATAGCTGATATGGCCGCCGTCATGCGTCTCGATCGCGAGGCGCTTCGGATCGTCCAGGCCGTCGAACAGGCGGGAGAACAGGTTGGCGTTGGCAGCTGGGTTCATGCAACATTCCTCGCCGGCGAAGGCCGGTCAAACCGAGGGCTGGATTAGCAAAAACCGCCCCAATGAAGCAACGGAGACAGTTTGCATGACAAAAGCTGGGAAACGCGTGGCCTGGGTCACGGGCGGCGGCAGTGGGATCGGCGAGGCCGGCGCCGAGGCGCTGGCGGCCGACGGTTGGACCGTGGTGGTCTCGGGCCGGCGCAAGGACGCCCTGGATACCGTGGTTGCCAAAATCGCCAAGGCGGGCGGGGCGGCCGAGGCCATCGCGCTGGACGTGGCCAACGCTGCGGAAGCCCAGAAAGCCGCCGATCAGATCGTCGCCAGGCACGGCCGCATCGACCTCCTGGTCAATAACGCCGGCATCAATGTTCCCAAGCGCAGCTGGAAGGACATGGAACTGGAGGGCTGGGACAAGTTGGTCCAGGTCAATCTCAACGGCGTGCTCTATTGCATGCGCGCGGTGCTGCCGACGATGCGCAAGCAGCAGGATGGCGCGATCATCAACGTCTCGTCCTGGGCCGGCCGCCACGTCTCGAAGATGCCGGGCCCGGCCTACACCACGACCAAGCATGCGGTGCTGGCACTGACCCATTCCTTCAACATGGACGAATGCGTCAACGGCCTGCGCGCCTGCTGCCTGATGCCGGGCGAGGTGGCGACGCCGATCCTCAAGCTGCGCCCGGTGGTGCCGAGCGAGGACGAGCAGGCCAGGATGCTGCAATCCGAAGATCTCGGCCGCACCATCGCCTTCATCGCGAGCATGCCGGCCAGGGTCTGCATCAACGAGGTGCTGATCAGCCCGACGCATAATCGCGGATTCATCCAGACGCCGAACAACAGGGATTGAGGCGCAGCGCGCGCGTCAATCTCCGCTGTCGTCCCGGGGCGCGACAACGTCGCGAACCCGGGACCCATAACCACAGGGAGAAGACGTCGCGCGAGACGGTAACTCCGAGTCTTCGCCAAACCACTCCCTGTGGCTATGGGTCCCGGATCGGCGCTTCGCTTGTCCGGGACGACAGCGGAGTGGGCGGATCGTTCGTGCATCACACGAACGTCCCCCCACATAGTTTCACGCATCACAAAGAATTTTTCCCCGAAACCACTTCGCCAACCCTCCCGTAGTTCGGTCCAACGACGGCGCTGCTGCTTCACGCCAACAGGTCGCAGCCGCCGTTGTTGCCCCAACGCAAGACCGGCCATCGCCGGTTACAATTCAATCGGGAGACTTTCCATGTCGAAGCGCATTGCCTATCTCGCCGCCGCCGCCTTCAGCGCCCTGGCCATCACCGCGACCGTCGTCGCGCCTGTCCGCGCCGAGGAGAAGACCGTCATGGTCGGCGGTGCCGCGATGTTCCCGTCCAAGAACATCGTCCAGAACGCGGTCAACTCGAAGGACCACACCACGCTGGTCGCGGCGGTGAAGGCGGCCGGCCTGGTGCCGACGCTGGAAGGCAAGGGTCCGTTCACGGTGTTTGCCCCGACCAACGCCGCCTTCGGCAAGCTGCCGGCCGGCACCGTCGACAATCTGGTCAAGCCCGAGAACAAGGCGACGCTGACCAAGATCCTCACCTACCATGTCGTGCCCGGCAAGCTCGAGGCCTCCGACCTCACCGAGGGCAAGAAGCTGAAGACCGCCGAAGGCGAGGAGCTGACGGTCAAGAAGATGGACGGCAAGACCTGGATCGTCGATGCCAAGGGCGGCACCTCGATGGTCACGATCTCCAACGTCAACCAGTCCAACGGCGTCATCCATGTGGTCGACACCGTGCTGATGCCGGCGACGTAACACCGCGGGCTCCTGTTTCATCCCGCAAGCAGGATGCGACGAAACGGCGAGCCGGGGGCACCCGGCTCGCTTTATTGTGACCGCCATAGCCCGACGCTATCGATTCGATGGCGGACAGGGCGTAACGAAAGCGGGCGCATCGGCGTATAATCGGTGTCACACGACGTTCAGGACGGAACCACCATGTCGAGCCTCACAGTCACCGACGAGCAGGTCAGCGCCGCCCCGGCCAAAGTGATCCAGCCGGCCTGGGTCCGCATCATGCACTGGGTCAATGCCCTCGCCATGATCCTGATGATCCTGTCGGGCTGGCAGATCTACAACGCCTCGCCGCTGTTCGGCTTCAGCTTTCCGCGCGAGTACACGCTCGGCGGATGGCTCGGCGGCGGCCTGCTCTGGCACTTTGCTGCGATGTGGCTGTTGATGATCAACGGCCTCGCCTATCTCGTCACGGGCTTTGCCACCGGCCGTTTCCGCAAGAAACTGTTTCCGATCACCCCGTCAGGCGTGCTCCATGACGTCAGGGCAGCGCTGACCTTCAAGCTCGGCCACGATGACCTCACCGTCTACAATTACGTGCAGCGCCTGCTCTATGCCGGCATCATCGTGGTCGGCGTGCTGATCGTGCTCACGGGCTTAGGGATGTGGAAGCCCGTGCAGCTCTATTATCTCGTCGCGCTGTTCGGCGACTACCCGACCGCGCGCTACATCCATTTCTTCTGCATGGCCGCGATCTGCGCGTTCCTCGTCGTTCACGTCCTGCTCGCGCTGCTCGTGCCTAAGAGCCTGCGCGCCATGATCATCGGCCGCTGAGGAGGAGAGCATGGCCAAGCGTTCATTCCTGATCCCCGGCGTCGACAAGCGGCTCTTGATCAAGGACTCCATCAAGACCATGCCCGACGTCACGCGCCGCCGCTTCATTGCGGGCGGCGCCAGCCTCGGCGCGCTGACGCTGCTCACCGGCTGCGATGTGATCGACTCGTCCTCGGCCGAGGAGATGCTGAAGCAGGTCTCGAAATTCAACGATGCCGTGCAGGCCTTCATCTTCAACCCCGACGCACTGGCGCCGACCTTCCCCGAGAGCGCGATCACGAAACCGTTCCCGTTCAACGCCTATTACGATCTCGACGACGCGCCTGACGTCGCTGGCGCCGACTGGAAGCTCGAGGTTCGCGGCCTCGTCGACAACAAGAAGTCGTGGACGCTGGACGAGCTCTACAAGTTGCCGCAAGTCACGCAAATCACCCGCCATATCTGCGTCGAGGGCTGGAGCGCGATCGGCAGCTGGACCGGCACGCCCTTGCGCGATTTCCTCAAGCTGATCGGCGCCGACACAAGCGCGAAATACGTCTGGTTCCAGTGCGCCGACAAGGACGGCTACAATTCGCCCTTGGACATGCGCAGCGCGCTGCATCCGCAGACCCAGATGACGTTCAAATACGCGAATGAAATCCTGCCGCGCGCCTACGGCTTCCCCATGAAGATCCGCGTGCCGACAAAACTCGGCTTCAAGAACCCGAAATACGTGGTCTCGATGGAAGTCACCAACGACTACAAGGGCGGCTATTGGGAAGACCAGGGGTATAATTCGTTTAGTGGGAGCTAGGCGCGCTGCCGTAGTGTGGGCAAAGCGCAAGCGTGCCCACCATTCCATCCATCATGAATAAAACCGTGGGCACAGCGCTCTTGCGCCTTTGCTCACCCTACGGCACCGTCTACCTGGCTGGCCCCACTTTCCGCTGACACAGCGCCGCGGCCGCCCCCAACGCCAGCAGCGCCGCCGATACATTCAGCGCGTAGCTCAAACTCCCCAGCGCGTCCGTGATGGCGCCGACCACGATCGGCCCCAGCGTTTGCCCGACGCCGAACGAGATCGTCATCGCCGCGATCGCGGTCGGCCACATCGCCGGCGGATAGTTGAAGCGCACGAAGGCGGTGGTCGAGCCGACCACGGCGAAGAAAGCGACGCCGAACACCACCGCGGAGACCGCGAGCCACGCCGGCGAATGCCCGAGCATCGGCAGGGCCGCACCCAGCGCGTTGGTGCCGAGGATGATGGCGGTGGCCAATCCGCCGCGGTCGAGCGCCAGCACGCCGCGCCAGGCCCAGGGTGTGACGAAGGCGGACAGGCCGATCAGGCCCCAGAACGCCGCCTGCGCTGCGGCCCCGCCGCCGCCGTCGCGCACATAGGCGATCATGAAGGTCATGTAGGCGATGTAGCCGGCGCCGAACAGGAAGTAGCCCGCGAGGTAGATCAGCACAGGACGAATCGCGAAGGCGGCGTGGCTGCCTTCCGAGAAACGCGCCCCGCTTTCGATGCGGATCAGGAACAGCGGCGCGGTCATCGCGGCCGAGAGCAGTGTCAGCGCCCACCACACCATCCACCACGAGCCCGGCCCGAAATATTGCAGCGTGAACGGAGCGATCAGCCCCGAGGACAGAATGCCGATGCCGGGTCCGGCATAGAACAGGCTGAGCAGGAAATTGGCCCGCTCCGGGCGCGACTGGGCGATGGTCGCAGCGAGCGCGCCGCCGGCGACGAAGCCGGCCGCGGCGCCGAGACCCAGCACGAGGCGCGCCAGGCTCAGCGCGACGAAATTCCCCGTCAGCGCGCAAATGGCGAGCGCGGCGACGCAGGCCAGGGTTCCGCCGCGGATCGCGGCCGCCCAGCCGACGCGCTGGATGAGGCGCGACGCCACCAGCGCGCCCACGAGATAGCCGACGGCGTTGATGGTGTTCATGAATCCGGCGGCCGAATAGGACCAGCCGAGGGTCTCCCGCATGTCGGGCAGCACCAGCGCATAGGCAAAGCGGCCGATGCCGAGCCCGACGGTGGCCGCCAGCGACAGGGTCAGGATCAGCCGCGCGGGATGCGCGTAGGGCAGGACGCGGTCAGGGGCGTGCAAGGGGTTCTCCGGCCTACCCAGTGTGGCACGCTCCGTCCGCCTTGCACAGCCGCACCCCGGCAATGGTGTCTTGCCAAGCGCGCAACGCCGCTCTAGCACTCCGGCCGGCCGTCATTCCGGGGCGCACGCGAAGCGGGCCCGCGCCAAGAGGCGCGTCCCGGAATGACGAGAGAGGATCGAGAAGGAAACGACCATGGCGACCCACAAACTGCTGCTGCTTCCCGGCGACGGTATCGGCCCCGAGGTGATGGGCGAGGTGAAGCGGCTGATCGACTGGCTCAATTCGGCCGGGATCGCCAAGTTCGAGACGGATACCGGCCTTGTCGGCGGCTCCGCCTATGACGCGCACAAGGTGTCGATCTCCGAGGGCGACATGGCCAAGGCGCTTGCCGCCGATGCCATCATCTTCGGCGCGGTCGGCGGTCCGAAGTGGGACGCGGTGCCCTACGAGGTGCGCCCGGAAGCCGGCCTGCTGCGCCTGCGCAAGGATCTGGCCTTGTTCGCCAACCTGCGTCCCGCCGTGTGCTACCCGGCGCTGGCGGAAGCCTCCAGCCTGAAGCGCGAGGCCGTCGAAGGCCTCGACATCATGATCGTGCGCGAGCTCACCGGCGGCGTCTATTTCGGCGAGCCCAAGACCATCACCGACCTCGGCAACGGCCAGAAGCGCGCCGTCGATACCCAGGTCTACGACACCTATGAGATCGAGCGCATCGGCCGCGTCGCCTTCGAGCTTGCCAGGAAGCGCAAGAACAAGGTGACGTCGATGGAGAAGCGCAACGTCATGAAGTCGGGCGTGCTCTGGAACGAGGTCATGACCCAGGTCCACAAGCGCGAATACCCTGATGTCACGCTCGAGCACCAGCTCGCCGATTCCGGCGGCATGATGCTGGTGAAATGGCCGAAGCAGTTCGACGTCATCGTCACCGACAATCTGTTCGGCGACATGCTGTCCGACATCGCGGCGATGCTGACGGGCTCGCTCGGCATGCTGCCTTCGGCTTCGCTCGGTGAGGTCGATGTGAAGAGCAAGAAGCGCAAGGCGCTGTACGAGCCCGTGCACGGCTCGGCGCCCGATATCGCAGGCCAGGGCCTCGCCAATCCGATTGCGATGATCTCGTCGTTCGGCATGGCGCTGCGCTACTCCTTCGACATGGGCGCGCTCGCCGACAAGGTCGACGCCGCGATCGCCGCGGTGCTCGCCAGTGGCCTGCGCACCGCCGACATCAAGTCGGAGGGCACCACGGCCGCCTCGACGACGCAGATGGGCGAAGCGATCCTGAAGGAATTGCAGAAGCTGCACGCCTAAGGCGGGCACAGCTCTCGTAGGGTGGGTCAGCCATGTGGACTGCGCGAAGCGCAGACCGCTTGGCGTAACCCACCTCTTCTGTCTCCGCGGAGACAAGCAGTGGTGGATTACGCCTTCGGCTAATCCACCCTACGGCATCTCGCAAAAACAAAAAGGCCGGGCGTAAGCCCGGCCTTTTGATTCGGATCGCTGTCCGCTCAGTACAGCGGGAAATTCTGCGGATAGCCGCCGACGTCCTGCGGCGGCGAGAGCGGCTGGCGGTCGATCGGGCGGTTGAGATTCTCGCGGGCGAAGGACGGATAGCCAACCGCCGGCGGGAAGGCGTAGTCGGAGAACTTGCGGTCGCCCGGATTGACCTCGGTGCCGCCGTCGAGCCAGGAGCGCTTGCTGACATAGATGCGGGTGCGGCCCTGCTGGTAGACGGCGTTGGGGCCGCTCGGGCCGTAATAGTGGCGGCCGCGCTCGTCATAGCGCTTGGTCTTGTTGTCAGCCGAGGCCGGCGTCGCAAGGGACAGGGCAATCACAGCGCCCGCCGCAAACAAGGTCGCCAGTTTGGCAGAGAATTTCCAGCTCATCACGTCCCCTTCAGGCGGCGCACCGCCAGTCGATTTCACCCCATACTAGCCCGGCCGGGGTGAGTGCAACTAGGTCTATTGGGTCACACCAGCTCGGAATAATCGTGCGCGCTGGCAAAAGTTGCATCAATACCAGCCACTTGAGCTTGATGCCGGTCAAAGCGCCCCGCGCAATTGCGCGTTGGCGGCGCCCAGCAGCCAGTCCGGCGAGCCCGCGAGGTCGCAAGCACGGCGCTTCAGCTCGGCACGGGCGAACAATTCCGCCAGCTTCGGCTCGTTGCCGGAGGTCAGCAGCGTCAGCCGGTTCAGCGTGCAGGCGATCGCCGCACGCCGGGCGGGCATTGTGTCGCCCTGGCAGGAGAAGCCGGAGATCTGCAAGCCTGGCTCCTCGTTGCGCTTGAGGTAGCCGAGGCAGGCCAGCGTCCCCTTGTCCGTGCCGATCGGCCGGAACAGCGCGACGGGGCCGAATTTCGTCTCGATCAGGCCGGCTTGCTCGAGCGGGGTGGCCACCCCGAGACCCATCTGGACGGCGAGGTCCGTCGCTACAGGACGGGCCACATCGAACTCGCCGCCTTCCCGATAGATTTCGAGCTCGGCCAGCGGCTGGTCCGCCGCGCTCGCCCAGCGCATCACGTCTTTGCGGCCGCCTTCGGGATGCCGAAGGATGGTGTAAGAGGCTGTTTTTTCTGATGAATCGATCCGGCTAAGGGCGAAAGCCGGGTGCGATCGGTCGGCCGTGCTCCAGCCCGGCTTGTCTGCGGGATCATCGCCGCGCAGCTCGGGCAACTGACCCAGCGCCGCGAGGGCGAGGATGGCAAACAGAGCGAGCGCCCCCACATAGGCGATCAGGCGCGCCAGCGTGCCGACCACCTCGTCGGCGAAGGCTGCCAGCGTCAGATAGAGATGGGTCCGGGTGGAGATTGCGGCCGTGCTGGCCTCAGGCGACTGCATCCACGTCCCTAAGGCATGGTCCAACGTTGTCTTGAGGCCGGTTCTCGCATAGAAGCGCTGCTCTTCCTGTTTAAGCGTCAGCTTCAGGAACGGGCTTTTTCATCGGAGAGTGAACGATGGGTTACAAAGTCGCAGTCGTCGGCGCGACCGGCAATGTCGGACGGGAAATGCTCAACATCCTCGATGAGCGCAAATTCCCCGCGGACGAGGTCGTGGCGCTGGCGTCGCGCCGCAGCATCGGCGTCGAGGTCTCCTATGGCGACCGCACCCTGAAGTGCAAGGCGCTCGAGCACTTTGATTTCTCCGATGTCGACATCTGCCTGATGTCGGCGGGCGGCGAGGTGTCGAAGGAATGGTCGCCGAAGATCGGCGCCGCCGGCGCCGTCGTGATCGACAATTCCTCGGCCTGGCGCATGGATCCGGACGTGCCGCTGATCGTGCCGGAGGTGAATGCGGCTGCGACCGAAGGCTTCAAGAAGAAGAACATCATCGCCAACCCGAACTGCTCGACCGCGCAGCTCGTGGTCGCGCTCAAGCCGCTGCACGACAAGGCGACCATCAAGCGCGTCGTGGTCTCGACCTATCAATCGGTGTCGGGCGCCGGCAAGGACGGGATGGACGAGCTGTTCTCGCAGACCAAGGCCGTCTACACCAATGACGAGCTGGTCGCGAAGAAATTCCCCAAGCGGATCGCCTTCAACGTCATCCCCCACATCGACGTCTTCATGGAGGACGGCTACACCAAGGAAGAGTGGAAGATGATGGCGGAGACCAAGAAGATTCTTGATCCCAAGATCAAGCTCTCCGCTACTTGTGTGCGCGTGCCCGTGTTCGTCGGCCACTCCGAGGCCGTCAACATCGAGTTCGAGAATCCGATCAGCGCGGACGAAGCGCGCAACATCCTGCGCACGGCGCCCGGCTGCCTCGTCATCGACAAGCAGGAGCCCGGCGGCTACGCCACGCCTTACGAAGCGGCCGGCGAGGACGCGACTTACATCAGCCGCATCCGCGAGGACGCGACGGTGGAGAACGGCCTCGTGCTGTGGTGCGTGTCCGACAACCTCCGCAAGGGCGCAGCCCTCAACGCGATCCAGATCGCGGAAGTGCTGATCAACCGCAAGCTGATCAGCGCGAAGAAGAAGGCGGCCTGACGAACTCTCTCCTGTCGTCCCGGACAAGCGCGCAACAAGCGCGCGCAGATCCGGGACCCATAACCACAGGAAGTGGTTTGGCGCGAAGCTGGTAACTCCGGGTCTTCGCAAAATTATTGCTGCGGCGTATGGGTCCCGGATCTGCGCTTGCGCTTGTCCGGGACGACGATCTCGTTTGACGCGGCAGCTGACGAAATCTCGCCCTACGCCACGCTACGCGCGTTCTTGAATTCCTTGCTCGCCTTGTCCAGCACGAACAGCGATCCCTCCGCGACGCCGAAATAGGCGCCGTGGGTCTGCATCTGGCCGCTGTCGACCGCCTTCTGCACGAACGGGAACGTCATCAGGTTTTCCAGGCTGCGGAACACCGCGGCCTTCTCGATGCGCTCGACGAATTGCGCCATGCTCTCATGGTCACGTTGCTCGACCACTTCACCCGGCTTGATGAACATCTGCATCCATTTGCCGATGAAGTCGCCGGGCGTCAGCGGCTCGATCTTGTCGACGAAGGCGCGGATGCCGCCGCATTGCGCGTGGCCGAGCACCACGATGTGCTTCACCTTCAGCACCGTCACCGCATATTCCAGCGCGGCCGAGACGCCATGCGCGTTGCCGTCGGGCTGATACACCGGCACCAGATTGGCGATGTTGCGGACCACGAACAATTCGCCCGGGCCGACGTCGAAGATCACCTCGGGCGAGACGCGACTGTCGCAGCAGCCGATCACCATTACTTCCGGCGACTGCCCCTTCACCGACAGGTCGCGGTAGCGGGTCTGCTCGGTCGGCAGCCGCTGGGTGGCGAAGGCCCTGTAGCCTTCCAGCAAATGCTCTGGGAATGCGGTCATGGCCTATGCCTAAACATATACCGCCGAGGCGAACAAGCCTTTCGAATAGGCAGACCAGATGTTATCGCCTGTGGCTGTTTGCTTGAGCATGATCCTTGCCGGAAAATCGCCGCACAGTTTTCCGGATCGTGCTCTACAACCGCCTCAGGAAACCGGAAGGAACGCTTGCATGACCCGCCCGCGCCGCAGCCATCTGTTCATGCCCGGCTCCAACCCCCGCGCGTTGGAAAAGGCGCGCAATCTCGCCGCCGACGGCCTGATCCTCGATCTGGAAGATTCCGTCGCTCCCGACGCCAAGGCGGTGGCGCGCGATGGAATCGCGGCGGCCATCGCGGCCAAGGGGTTCGGCAAGCGCGAGATCCTGATCCGGACCAACGGTCTCGACACGCCCTGGTGGGCCGACGATCTCGCCATGGCCGCCAAGGCCTCGCCCGACGGCATCCTGGTTCCAAAAGTTTCAAGTATCGAAGATCTCGATACGATCGGCCTCCGTCTTACCGAGCTTGGCGCGGCGCCGACGGTGAAGGTCTGGGCCATGATCGAGACCGCGCGCGCCGTGCTGCACGCGGAGGAGCTGGCCGAGGCCGGGCGCGATCAATCGCGGCGCCTCTCCGGCTTCGTGTTCGGCCCGAACGACATCTCACGCGAAACGCGCATCAAGATGCTGCCCGGCCGCGCCGCGATGATCCCGATGATCACGCACTGCATCCTGGCGACGCGCGCCCACGGCCTCGAAATCCTCGACGGCCCCTACAGCGACATCGCCAATTCCGACGGCTTTGCCACCGAATGCGCGCAGGGCCGCGATCTCGGCTTCGACGGCAAGACGCTGATCCACCCCTCGCAGATCGACGCCTGCAACGCGATCTTCACGCCGCCCGAAGAGGAAGTCGCGCGCGCACGAAAAATCATCGCGGCGTTCGAGCTGCCGGAGAACGTCTCGCGCGGCGCGATCCGCTTGGACGGCGCGATGGTGGAGCGGCTGCACGCCGACATGGCCCGGCGCACGATCGCAATCGCGGATGCCATTGCGGCGATGAGCAAGGGCTGAAGCGTCAACTCGAAAAAGCGATATCCGCTGTTCCGCGACAAACGGCCATCTTCTGTTCGCCAAGAGCAGAGGACGGTGCGGCCAATTCCTCGCAATACATCCGATCGATGTTGCGCTGCATGAGCGCATAACAATCGCATGCGACCTTCTCGAGCCGCGCCCGATCGATCTCTACAAACCCGCGCCCGTCGGACGGGACCGCGCCGGCCTCGCGTAGCTTGCTCATCGTCAGAGTTACTGTCGTCCGTCGCACCCCAAGCAGCTGCGCAAGCGCCTCCTGCGTCACCGGAAGCCGGTCATCGGGCACGCGGTCGTGAAGCTGCAGGAGCCACCGCGCCATGCGGCCATCCACCCGGTGCAGCGCGTTGCAAGCGGCTACGTGCTGGAGCTGCAATAACACCGCGCGGGCGTGGACTTGCACGACGTTCCTGATGGCTGTGCTTTGCGCAAAGGCGGCGCGAAATTTGGCGGCGGAAATCAGCGATGCTGTGCCGGCTATGCGAGTAACCGCGGTCACGGATGAAAGCGACGGGCCGAGCACGGAGAACGAGGCCAAAGCGCCTTCCCGTCCCATCAAGGTGGTTGCGACCGTTTGCCCGTCCGGCATATCGAGCATGAAGGCGATTGCGCCGCTATGGGGAAAATAAACCGGGTCGAGCTCATCGCCCGACCGCACCAGGATGGCATCGGGTTCGAACGAGACTTTCTGGAAGTAGGGCGTGAGCAAGCCGAGATCCGCCGGCGGCAACGCCGCCAGTAGCCGATTCCCGATGCCCGCGCGGTGGACGGTCACGATGCTTTCTTGTGAACGGGCACCCAATGAACGACGGGATCGATCTACTTCATTTGCCATGATTATCCGAAATACGAATTGCCCGAAGGGAAACTATCCAAACAGAGCCATTCGTCGAGATCAAGCACGGATAATTGCGGAGACCTTGTCGGCATCCTCCTCGCGCAAACGGGATCTTGCATACATCATACTATTCGCGATCTTTTGCCGCTCGGCGAGGTGCACCACGTGCTGATCGACCAGTGATGGTTGCAGCAGCGCGCGAGTTTAACCTTGTCCCGGCGCGGACCTCTGGGGAGATCTGCTATACCCCCGGGTACAGCGGACATCCTTGCGCCGATCCCAAGGTAGGGATTGATGAGTGTGCGGCGAGCGAAATCTTCTGCGCCGCTCACCGCGGCGCGTCCCTTGTGATTGCACAGCGGGCAGACCCGCTTCCTGTCGGGCAGCAATTGCGGCTGTGCGCGCTGACACCCCGTCGTGCAACGAGTCCTTCTTGCGTCCAACAACGTCATCTCGCGTCTCGACTCCTTCGTCCGACGGACTGTGGCAATCACCCGCATCCGTCGCGCCGCGACCTCTCGGTGCGCGCTTTGAGGTGATGTTGCGCGGAAGCACCTCGTGCGAATGCACGCGTGAATTTGATGTTTCGCGCCTGCCAACGTTGGACGCCGCGTGAAATCAAAGCATCAGTCGACAACGCTCTCGTCTGCGTCTCGCGCCGAGATCTCGCTCAATACACTAGATGCCTTCTATTCCAGATACCTTCTATTTGGCGATGCTCGCCTGGCTGTTTATTGCACTCTTTGTCTCGTCGGCGTGATGAGACGGGGCATCAATAAGAAAAGACTCCGGGGTACTATGATTCACGATTGGAACGGCACGCGCGTATTTTGGCTCGTGTCCGTATCGATGCTGCTGACCACGACATCGTCATTCGCACAGCAATCCAACGTTCAACCGTCGACCGGATCCGGACAGTCGCTTCCTCCGGTTGCCGTATCTGCGCCGGAGCGCCGCGCTGTTCCCGTCCGGAGACAGCATTCGTCCAATGCAATGCGCGCAAGGCGCCAGGCCGCTGGGCGTCAGAGCGCGCCGGCAGCAAGCGCACCTGCGACGGTCGGCGCGCAGCGTGCCGCATTGCCGGTGCCGTATGTCGGCGGACAAGTCGCGCGAGGTGGCCAGCTCGGCCTGCTCGGCAACAAAGACTACATGGATACGCCATACAGTCTCGCCAGCTATACGGAGAAGACCATCCGTGACCAGCAGGCGACCAGCGTCGCCGAGGTTCTGACCAATTCCGATCCGTCGGTCCGCGCGGCAATCGGCAGCAGCAACCGCTATGACGCACTGACCATTCGCGGCTTCCGGGTCGAGAACAGCGAGATCGCGTTGAACGGGCTGTACGGTCTGGTGCCGGCCTATCGTGTCAACCCGGCGCCGATCGAGCGTATCGAATTGCTCAAGGGCCCGGGCGCGTTCCTCAACGGCATGGCCCCGCAGGGAAGCATCGGCGGTAGCGTCAATGTCGTGACCAAACGTGCTTACGAAGATCTGACGCGCCTGACCGTCGGCTACATGTCGAATGCCCGCTTTGGCACGGAGGTCGACGTGGCGCGCCGCTACGGTGATCAGAAGGAATGGGGCGTCCGGTTCAATGGCGGGTTCAATGGTGGAGACACCACGATCGACCGCCAATCGGTGCGTGACGGTGTCGGTTCGCTCGGTGTCGACTACCGCGGCGAGCGCTTTCGGTGGTCGGCCGATGTCATCTATCAGGACGACTGGATGAAAGCTGCGGCGCGCGGCTATACGCCGGTCAAGGGCATCGCGGTGCCCAATGCGCCGGATCCTCGCATCAATCTCGCCCAGCCCTTCGACTATGCCCGCACAAAGAGCCTCACGGGCCTGACGCGCGCTGAATACGACCTGTCCAACAACGTCACCATGTTCGGCGCCATCGGCGCCAACCAATTCGGTTATGACAAGCGGGAGGCGCCGGGAGCGACGATCCTCACGACCTCGGGCGACGCACTTTCAACGTCGCGCTTCCAGACCGGCAAGTCCGAGGCCGTGTCTGGCGAAGCCGGTGTTCGGGCGCGGTTCGATACAGGCCCGGTCGGGCATGAAGTCGTGGTCAGCGGCAGTGTCCTGAACCGAACCGACTGGCTCGGTCAGACCAATTACGGGAACTATCTCACCAACATCTACACACCCACGCTGCTGGCGGGCCCCGGCACACCGGTGTCGTCCCTCGCCGAGGGCAAGTCCGACTTTCTCGGCCTGCGAAGCGTCGGCGTTGCCGATACGCTCTCGATGATGAACGGGATGCTTCAGGTGACCGTCGGCGCCAGACAGCAGCAGGTCATTGCGAACGGCTTTGATCCCGCGAGCGGTCTGGAGACCGCCCACTATGACCAGAGCGCGACGTCGCCCTCCGTGGCCCTGCTGGTGCGACCGATCAAGGAAGTGTCCTTTTACGCCAGCTACATCGAAGGTCTTTCGCCCGGTCCCACGCCGCCGGCCGGCGCAGCCAACACCAACGCGGTGTTCGCTCCCTTCAAGACCAGGCAATACGAGGTCGGCACCAAGCTCGATCTCGGTCGCTTCGGCGCGAGCCTGGCGGCGTTCCAGATCAGCCTGCCGAGCGGCGTCGTCGATCCCGCCACCAAGATCTATAGCCTCGACGGCGAACAGAGAAACCGCGGCGTCGAGCTCAACACCTTCGGCGAAGTGGCGCCGGGGATCCGGGTTCTGGGCGGCGTGACTTATCTCGATGCACGGCTCACGAAGACCGAAGGGCACCTCCATGACGGAAATCATGCGGTCGGTGCTCCGGGCTGGCAGAGCAATCTTGGCATCGAGTGGGATGCGCCCTTCCTGCCTGGACTGACGGCGACGGCTCGCACGATCGACACCAGCCGGGCCTATGTCAGCACCGACAACATCCAGAGCGTCCCCGCGTGGATGACCTTCGACCTCGGGGCACGCTATGCTACCAGCCTGGCTGGGCGGCCGACCACGTTCCGCGGGTCCGTCACCAATCTGTTCGACAATCGCTACTGGATCGGCAATCCGACCGGCTATGTGATCAGCGGCATGCCGCGGACGCTGTGGCTATCGATGTCGGTTGACTTCTGACGCGGAATGAGCCGGCGTTGCGCCGCCTCACCGCGGCGCGACATCGGCGCGGTCGAGCGATTCCAGCGTCGCGGCATTGCCGCAGTAGCCGTGATAATTCTCCGCGGCGGTGCCCTCTGCGAGATCGCGGTCGCATTGTCCCTTGTTGTTACAGAGCGAGCAGACCCGCTCCATGTCGCGGAGCAGCAGCGGCTGCGCGCGGCCGAGGCCTTCGGCGCTGATGCCGAGCTGCTGCAGCATCATTGGCAGCTCGTCGGCAGAATGCTTGCCGTGGCGGACCAGTTCCTCGAGATCGTCAGGCGCGATCCTCAAGTCGCTCGCGATCCGGTCGAAATCGGCGCGATCGAGCTGCCGCATCTCGTTCAGCTCGCGGCGGTGCTTCAGCCAGCTCGCAAAGGAGTCGATGAGGTCCTGGACGATGGGATATGGCCTGCTTGCGGTGCTCATGGAAAGCTCCCTTCGGACAGCGGAATTGGAGCGAATTAAGCACAATGATGCAGGGGCGCGTTGCGCTGGATCAAACTCGATCGAGCGAGATTGATCGCGTGTCCCGGACGCGGTGCGGCGCGAAGTGCCGCTCCGCAGAGCCGGGACCCATCTCGCCACGTTACTGGGCCCCGGCTCAGCAGCGCATCACCAAGAGGTGCTGCGCAGCGTCCGGGGCACGAGAGCTAAGCAAACCGCTCCGCCGCCCAGGCATACAGGCTGCCGGGAATCGGCTTTTCGCCGCCGCGGCCCTTGGGCGAGATGTGGAGGCCGATGATCTCGGGGTGGGTGACGAGGCCGAGATAGCTCGAGGGATCGAAGAACAATTTTGGTTCCGCATGCACGGCATAGAACGATTGCTTCGGCAGCGCGCAAGCGAGCTCGCCGGTGCGGCGCGCGAGCGCGGTGAGTGCCGCGGGGCCGAAGATCGCGACACGAATATCGGAGAGACGGTTCGAGCTGCCGCGCAGGCGGCGCATCATGAAGGTGATGCGATGACGGACCGACAGCCAGTTCGGCGTCAGCTCCTCCTGCTCCATCAGCTCCTCGAAGGCGGCGACGATGCCGTGCCCGGGCGGCAGGTAGATCACGGAATTGCCGAGCTGGCGTGGCCGCTCCCAGGCAAAGTAGGGTTTTGCCGGATCGATCTCGACCGGCTTCAAGAGCAGCACATCGGCGTCGAGCCAGAGGCCGAGATCCTTCGCCATCAGCTTCATGCGGAAGAAATCGCTGAACTGCAGCGTGGTCCAGTCGCGCCAGCTTCCATCCGGTTGCGGCGGCCGCAAGCGTTCCGAGAACGCGTGCGGCAGGATCGCTTCGGCGTCCGCGTTTGCGACGCCGGCGGGTAGGCCGGGAATGGTGTCGAAGCTGTAGACCGTGACCTTGTGGCCGGCCGCGAGCTGCGAGCGCAGACAGGTCTGGCGCAGCGCATCCATCGGGCCATGCCAGAAGGTGACGATCTCGGGCAGCATGCGGCGAAGCTATACGGGATAAGCGAGGCAAAGAAAAAGCCCCGGCGCTGTCGGCACCGGGGCTGAATGAAGACGCAAGCTCAGGCCCAGGCGCGTTCGCGCTTGAGCTTGTCCTCATAGGTGTCGATCGAGGCCTTCTTCTCCATCGTGAGGCCGATGTCGTCGAGGCCGTTGATCAGGCAGTGCTTGCGGAACGGATCGATCTCGAACTCGACCTTGCCGCCGTCGGGGCCGCGGATCTCCTGGTTCGGCAGGTCGATCGTCAGCGTCGCATTGGCGCCGCGCTCGGCATCGTCGAACAGCTTGTCGAGGTCTTCCTGGCTGACGCGGATCGGCAGAATGCCGTTCTTGAAGCAGTTGTTGTAGAAGATGTCGCCGAACGAGGTCGAGATCACGCAGCGGATGCCGAAGTCGAGCAGCGCCCAGGGCGCGTGCTCGCGGCTCGAGCCGCAGCCGAAATTGTCGCCGGCGACCAGCACCTTCGCATTGCGATAGGCGGGCTGATTGAGGACGAAATCCGGATTCTCGCTGCCGTCGTCCTTGTAGCGCTGCTCGGAGAAGAGCCCCTTGCCAAGGCCGGTGCGCTTGATGGTCTTGAGGTACTGCTTCGGAATGATCATGTCGGTGTCGACATTGATGATCTTCAGCGGCGCCGCGACGCCTTCCAGCGTGGTGAACTTGTCCATGGTTGCGCTTTCCCGGATGGGTCTAGGGGAACAGGTATTTATCGCGATCGGGGCCGGAATCCTAGGCCGAATTCGGCAGGTCTACTCTGCCTGAGCCTCAATCGCCGCCATATCGTCGTCCGACAGGCCAAAATGGTGGCCGATCTCGTGGATCAGGACGTGGCGGACGATATGGCCGAGGCTCTCGTCGTGCTCGGCCCAGTAATCAAGGATCGGCCGGCGGTAGAGCCAGACCATGTTGGGCAGCCGCGCCACGTCGCCAAGGCTCTGCTGCGGCAGGCCGACGCCCTGGAACAGGCCGAGCAGGTCGAACTCGCTCTCGCATTCCATTTCGTCCAGGACCTCCTCGGTCGGGAAGTCGTCGACGCGGAGGATCACGCCCTCGCACAGCCTACGAAATTCCGCCGGCAGGCGCTCGAAGATGTCGTGTGCCGTCGCTTCCATCTCGGCCAGCGAAGGCGCTTTCAATTCCGTCCACATGAGGCTCTCTTAGCGCGGGTTTCCCGCTGATGCATCCCGCTTTATAAAGCGCGGCGAGGTTGACGGGCGCCGCCAAAACGGGGAGCGTGGGCCTCGAATGGGACGTTTCAGGTGGGCGGAAAAATGCGAGCGAAAACAGCGCTGACGCTACTGTGCATGGGGTTGTTTTCGCCGTTTTGCGTTGGCGCCGAGGCGCAGACCGCCGGCTCCGAGATTCGCCTCGCCCAGGCAGCCCCGCCTGATGCCCCGCCGCCGCGCAAGCGGCCGCCGCGCTTGCGCGTCACGCCCTATTACAGTCCTGACGGCGTCTATCCGCGCTACAATCCCGGTCCCGACGCGGTCCGCGAATGCAACGCGACCTATGTGCAGGAATACCGGCCGAGCGGCACGGTGATCGTGCCGCGGATGAGCTGCTACTGGCGCCGCGGCTGATGCCGGTTCGACGCTCGCGCGCAGCGCGGGAGCCTCAAGGGGTCGTCATGGCGAGATGGTTTGCATTGGCCGTTGTCGTCGCGCTTGCCGCGGGCCTGCCTCGCGCGTCCGCGGCGCCGAGGGTGGCGGAGGCCTCGGCCGGGATCGCCGTCTTCGACGTGCGACGACACGCACGAACCCAAGGCATTGCGCGGCCCATCGTGCGCCATGATCCCCGCTATTACGCGCGGCCGGTCCACTACCGTCCTTATCCCTACCGCGTGCCCGCGCCGTTCGTGTTCGGCTACGGGCCGTTCTGGTGACGTCCTAGCCGGCGGGCGCAAATCCCTTGACCAGTAATACGGTCGCCTGCGCGCCGGCCTTGCGGTCGCGCGAAATCTCCTCGTAGTCGGGTGAGTTCGAGAAGGCGAGGAAGGCGGCCTCGTCCGGAAACGACATCATGACCAGCTTGTCGTGCGGCCACGCCCCTTCGAGCACGCGCGGTCGCTCATCGGCAGCGAGCAGCCGCCCATTGTACTTCTTGAACACATCGAAGAACCGCGCCTGATAGCGATCGTAGGCCGCGCGGTCGGTCATCTTCAATTGTGCAATCGCGTAGACGGTCATCTCAAGACTTCCTTCCCTTAGCGGCACAGCGCCGCAGCGCGCCGCCCGCCTCGTTCATTCATGGCGCGTTCACATCGCTGTCCGCAATTTAACCCCGGGAGCGACTGCAATTGAACAGGGATGACGCGGGCCGGGAACGAGCATCGCCACTCCGCTGTCCAGATTCAGGGAGAAGTCCATGCTGAGGAGTTTGGGTCTCCGGGCAGGCCCGATGCGCCTGCTCGGGATTGCAGCTGCGGCGACGCTGATGCTGTCGGCCGGAACCGCGCGTCGTGCTGAAGCGCTGACCTTGATCAATCCGGCGACGTCACCCGCGACGAAGGCCGCGGCCGACGACCTCGTCACGAAGGTTCGCCACGGCGGCGGTGGACATGGCGGTGGCGGGCATTTTCACGGTGGTGGAGGCTTCCGCGGTGGCGGAGGACATATCGGCGGTTTCCGCGGCGGTGGATTCCATGGCGGCCATATCGGCCGCTTCCGCGCCGCGCCGGCCTTCCATGGCGGCGGCTATCGCTATGGCGGTGTTCACCGCTACGGCGGATTTCATCGCTACGGGATCTATCGGCCTCACTACGGCCATCGCCACTTCCACCGGCGCTATTATGTCGGCGGCTATTATCCCTACTACCATTATCCGCGCCGCTGCCGGGTCATCTGGACCTATTACGGCCCGCGCCGCATCTGCCGCTGGCATCGCTGGCACCATCCGTATCGGTACTATTGGTAGGCACGATCGACGTGTAAAGGGCGCCTCAGCGGCGCCCTTTGCTCGTCCGGCGGCTAAAGCCAATCCTTCAGCTTCCACGACGAAGCTTTCCACCGCATCAGGGTCTCGACCTTCCACTGCTTGAACATCGCGGGCGGCCAGCGGCTGAGCTTCGAGATCTCCTCGATCTCGGGCTTGGCGACGATGTGCAGGCGCGGCGCGCGCCGGCGGTGCTGGCGCGTGGCCTCGCCGATCAGGTCGACATATTCAGGCTTGTTGGCCATGGCGCGCGTCCTCGCGAAAACCTCGCGAGGACGAGAGTGTCAGGCGATCGTTTAACGGCGGTTTGCCGCGATCGCTACAATTGCAGGGACCGGCTTAGCGCCAGTCCCTGACGTCGACGAAATGACCCGCGATCGCCGCCGCTGCCGCCATCGCCGGCGACACCAGATGGGTGCGGCCCTTGAAGCCCTGGCGGCCCTCGAAATTGCGGTTCGAGGTCGAGGCGCAGCGCTCTTGCGGGGCCAGCTTGTCCGGGTTCATCGCGAGGCACATCGAGCAACCGGGCTCGCGCCATTCGAAGCCGGCCTTGATGAAGATCTTATCCAGACCTTCGGCTTCGGCCTGCTCCTTCACGAGGCCGGAGCCCGGCACGACCATGGCGTTGACATGCGCTGAGACGGTCTTGCCTTCGGCAATCTTCGCCGCCGCGCGCAAGTCCTCGATGCGGCCATTGGTGCAGGAGCCGATGAAGATGCGGTCGACCTTGATGTCGGTGATCTTGGTGCCCGCGGTGAGGCCCATGTACTTCAGCGCGCGGTGCTTGGAGAGGCGCTTGGCCTCGTCCGCGATCTTGTCAGGGTCGGGCACGATGCCGGTCACGGAGATGACGTCCTCAGGGCTGGTGCCCCAGGTCACGATCGGCGGCAGCTTGGCGGCATCGAGGCGCAGCTCGTTGTCGAAATGCGCGCCCTCGTCGGAGCGCAACTTCTCCCAGTAGCGCATCGCCGCGTCCCAGTCCGCGCCCTTCGGCGCCTTCGGGCGGCCACGCAGGAAGTCGAACGCCTTCTGGTCGGGCGCGACCAGGCCGGCGCGCGCGCCGCCTTCGATCGACATGTTGCAGACCGTCATGCGGCCTTCCATGCTGAGCGCGCTGATGGCGTCGCCGGCGTATTCCAGCACGTAGCCGGTGCCGCCCGCGGTGCCGATCTCGCCGATGATGGCGAGGATGATGTCCTTGCCCGTCACGCCGTCGGGCAATTTGCCATCGACGGTGACGCGCATGTTCTTCGCCTTCTTCTGGATCAGCGTCTGCGTCGCCAGCACGTGCTCGACCTCGGAAGTGCCGATGCCGTGCGCGAGCGCGCCGAACGCGCCATGCGTCGAGGTGTGGCTGTCACCGCAGACGATGGTGGTGCCGGGCAGGGTAAAACCCTGCTCGGGGCCGATGACGTGGACGACACCCTGGCGCTTGTCGAACTCGTTGTAATATTCGATGCCGAATTCCTTGGCGTTCTCGGCCAGCGCCTTGATCTGCTCGATGCTTTCAGGATCGGGATTCGGCTTGGTGCGATCGGTGGTCGGCACGTTGTGGTCGACGACGGCGAGCGTCTTCTCGGGCGCATGAACCTTGCGCCCCGTCGCGCGCAGGCCTTCGAACGCCTGCGGCGAGGTCACCTCGTGCACCAGATGGCGATCGATATAAAGCAGGCAGGTGCCGTCCTCGGCTTCGTGCACCAGATGGTCGTTCCAGATCTTGTCGTACAATGTGGTCGGCTTGGACATGAGCGTCAGCTCCGAAAGAATGTTGTGTCAGCGGATAGGCGCGCGCGGCGCGCGGGCAACAAAATCGTCAGCGCAGCTTTTAGGCTGCGCGCGTAAGCTCTGACGTTGCCGAGGTCGCGAAGCGTCCGAAGAACCGGCCAGGAAGCCGCGAGCGATCGTCGATGACGATGCGCTTGACGGGGGCGAGGCTGGTCCGATCTGGAAACATTCCAAGAATATATAGCAGGCCGAATTGGAAGCGCGAGTGATTTGACGCGCACGGCTGACGCAACAAAAAAGCGCGGAGCCGAGCCCCGCGCTTTCGAAAACTTGCCTGGTGGGGCGGAGCTTACTCGCCGACCGCGGTCTGGCGGTCCTGCTTCTCGACGATGCGGGCCGACTTGCCGCGAAGGCTGCGGAGGTAATAGAGCTTGGCGCGACGCACCTTGCCGCGGCGCACCACCTTGATCGAGTCGATCATCGGCGACATCACCGGGAACACGCGCTCCACGCCCTCGCCGTAGGAGATCTTGCGGACGGTGAAGCTCTCGTTGAGCCCACCGCCGGAACGGCCGATGCAGACGCCTTCATAGGCCTGCACGCGGGTGCGGTCGCCTTCGACGACCTTCACGTTGACGATCACGGTGTCGCCGGGACCGAATTCCGGGATGTCCTTGCCAGCGGACAGCTTGTCGAATTGCTCTTGCTCGAGCTGCTTGATCAGGTTCATGGGTAAATCTCCATCAGCGCGCCCAGCCGCAGATCGGGGGCTGCGCGAAATTCGTCTATCCAGCTATTGCGGATGTGGCCGCTCCTATAAGGCAAGCCGGAGCGTTTGTCACCCGTCTGTCTTGTTTTTTGGCGTTTTTTGGCGTCCCGCCCGATTCGGGGCCTTGGGGGGGATCTGGGCCCATAAATCCGGCCGCCGGGCCGCCGTGAGGGCCTCGGATTGCGCCCGTCGCCAGCTGGCAACCTTGGCGTGGTCGCCCGAGGTCAGGATATCAGGGATCGGAGCGCCCTCGAACAGCTGCGGCCGGGTGTATTGGGGGTATTCAAGCAGGCCGTCGGAGAAGCTTTCCTCGGTTCCCGAGGCCTCCTTGCCCATCACGCCCGGCAGCAGCCGCACGCAGGCGTCGATCAGGGCCAAAGCGGCGATTTCGCCCCCCGAGAGCACGTAATCCCCGATCGAGACCTCCTCCAGGCCCCGCCCGTCGATCACCCGCTGGTCGATCCCCTCGAAGCGCCCGCAGATGATCAGGGGGCCGGGGCCCTGGGCGAGCTCTGTGACGCGGGCCTGGGTCAATGGCCGCCCCCTCGGGCTCATCAGCAGTCGCGGCCGCTCGGGGGCGATCTCGGCGGCATCGATGGCCGCCGCCAGAACATCCGCCCGCAGCACCATGCCCGGCCCGCCGCCGGCCGGGGTGTCGTCAACGCTGCGGTGGCGGTCAGTGGCGGACGCCCGGATGTCCCGCGCCTCGATCTCCCACAGCCCGGAGGCCAGCGCCCGGCCGGCCAGGCTCACGCCAAGCGGCCCCGGAAACATCTCCGGAAACAGCGTCAGCACCGTCGCGCGCCAGGGTGAGGGGGTTGTCATCGGATCTCAATTCTCGTCGTCCCGGACAAGCGCAGCGCAGATCCGGGACCCATAACCACCGCAGCCAGTTTTGCGATGGCTGGAGCCATCAGCTTAGCCAAAAACCACGGCCTGTGGTTATGGGTCCCCGCGTTCGCGGGGACGACTCGTGGAGGGATCATTGTCATCGCCCTCGATCTCCTGCGGCAGCGCGATCACGACGCGGCCGCCTTTGAGATCGACCTCCGGCACCACTGCGTTCGTGAACGGCAGCAGCATCGTCGTGCCCTTGGGTGGAGCGATCTCGATGATGTCGCCGGCGCCGAAATTATGGATCGCGAGCACGCGGCCGAGCGCATCGCCTTCCGTGGTGACGGCGGCGAGCCCGATCAGATCGGTGTGGTAATATTCGTCGTCGTCGGTCGCGGGCAGTTTTTCGCGCGCGACGTAGAGCTCGATGCCGTTGAGGCGCTCGGCCTCATCGCGGGTCGTGACGCCCTTGAACGTCGCGACCAGATGATCTTTTGCCTCGCGCGCCGTTGCTACCTCGAACTGGCGCTTGCCGTCCTTGGACAGCAGCGGGCCATAGCGCCTGACGGCAAAGGGATCCTCGGTGAAGGTCCACAATTTGACCGCACCGCGCACACCATGCGCGGCGCCGATCCGCGCGACGCAGACCAGCGCCGACATGACCTAGCCTTAGCCCTTCGCGGCGGCTTCGGCCTGCGCCTTGCGCTCCTTGCGCGGCACGGCCTTCTCGGGGTTGTTGCGCGCTTCGCGCTTCTTGACGCCGGCAGCGTCGAGGAAACGCGCCACGCGGTCGGACGGCTGCGCGCCCTTGGCGAGCCAGGCCTTCACCTTGTCCATGTCGAGCTTCAGACGAGTCTCGTTGTCCTTCGGCAGCAGCGGGTTGAAATAGCCGAGACGCTCGATGAAGCGGCCATCGCGGGGGAAGCGCGAGTCGGCGACGACGACGTGATAGACGGGACGCTTCTTGGTGCCTGCGCGGGCGAGGCGGATAACGACGGACATTCAGTTCTCCTTCAAAGTACAGTTTGTTCGGTTGATTGGTATTTTCGCGCCGCGCGAGACCGTGCGATCCCTCGTGACGAATTCCTCATTTCTTCTTGCCGGGAAAACCGCCGAGGCCCGGCAGCATCGGCTTGCCGCTGAGGCCCGTGAGCCCCGGCACATTCGGCAGGCCCTGACGCAAGCCGGCAGGCAGATCCTTCGGCAAATTGGGCAGACCCTGTCCGCCGCCGCTCTGCATCTTCTCCTGCAGCGCCTTCATCTCTTCCGGCGAGGGCGGCTTCATGCCGCCGCCAAAGCCCATGGCCTGCGCGATGCCGGCGAGCGGGCCGCGCTTGCCCGAGCCCATCGCCTTCATCACGTCAGCCATGTTCCGGTGCATCTTGAGCAGCTTGTTGACCTGCTCGACGCTCTGGCCGGACCCTGCAGCGATACGCTTCTTGCGGCTGGCCTTGAGCAAATCGGGATGACGGCGCTCGTCGCGCGTCATGGAATCGATCACCGCGACCTGGCGCTTCAGGATCTTGTCGTCGATGCCGGCGGCCGCAATCTGGTTCTTCATCTTGGCGATGCCGGGCATCATGCCCATCAGCCCGCTGATGCCGCCCATATTGGCCATCTGCAGCAGCTGCTCGCGCATGTCATTGAGGTCGAACTGACCCTTGCGCATGCGCTCGGCGGTGCGCGCGGCCTTCTCGGCGTCGATATTGGCGGCGGCACGTTCGACCAGCGACACCACGTCGCCCATGCCAAGGATGCGGCCGGCAATACGATCGGGGTGGAAATCTTCCAGCGCGTCGGTCTTTTCACCGGTGCCGATCAGCTTGATCGGCTTGCCGGTGACCGCGCGCATCGACAGCGCAGCACCGCCGCGGCCGTCGCCGTCGACGCGGGTCAGCACGATGCCGGTGAGGCCGACGCGCTGATCGAACGCGCGCGCGAGGTTCACGGCGTCCTGACCGGTGAGGCTGTCGGCGACCAGCAGCACTTCATGCGGATTGGCCGCAGCTTTGATCGCGGCGGCTTCCGCCATCATATCTTCGTCGAGCGTGGTGCGGCCGGCGGTGTCGAGCAGCACGATGTCGTAGCCGCCGAGCTTACCGGCTTCCAGCG